>JACMKL010000328.1 GCA_014380105.1 Candidatus Melainabacteria bacterium | reverse complement strand
TTCATCGCGATTCGCCAGAACAATGTTTTGACACCCAGCGACTCGAGTGCTTCTTTCACATAGTCGTGGTCGCCGACCGAAACGCCGCCGGACGATATCACGATGTCGCTTGCGCTGAGCGCTTCTTGAAATTTTTGTTTGGTTTCTTCCAATGTATCGCGTGATAGATATTGTTTGCATTCCGTGATGCCGAGTTCTTTTACAGCCGCGCGCAGTCCATAAACATTGGAATTGTAGATTTGTCCCGGCTTTAGTTGCTGACCGGGTTCGACTAATTCATCACCGGTCACTACGAGACCTACACTGGGTTTTCGATAGACCTGGATAGAAGTGCGTCCGAACGAGGCGATTAAGGCAACGACCGGGGGTGAAACTTTTGTTCTGGACGAAAGCACATTTGCGCCTTCGCCAAATTCGTCGCCCAGGCGTCGAATATTTTCGCCTGCCGTAGGCTCATATCCGAGCGACACATGTCCATTACTTTCAGTGCTGAACTCCCGCATGACGACAGCTTCGCACGATGATGGCACGCGTGCGCCAGTGAAAATTTTTACCGCTTCGCCCGACTGTATTTGCTGCGGCAAGTCACTACCGGCTGCAATCGAATTGACGAGACGAAGCGATTTCAGTGCAACTTCATTTGCACCCTGCAGGTCTTTGATCTTGACTCCATAACCATCGACTGCAGAATTGTCGAATTGTGGTGAAGGGAAGGGCGCAATCAGGTCTTCGGCTAAAAAATATCCGGACAAATTTTCCAGTTTTACGTCTTCAACGCCCAGTAATTTTATTGAATCAAGAACTGTACGAAGCGCTTCTTCGAAGGAAATCATCTAAAACCGGTCCTGTTAAATTTTTGCCTTTTGCTGCAAAGCGTCCGTCTTGGCTGGTTTGATTTCATCAGAATGTCCTTCGTTGCGAAGCATTTTGAAAGCGTGGAAAACATATGGAAATAGAGCATCCATGCCATCTTTCACGCCACCAGTAGAGCCGGGCATCGTCACAATTAGAGTTTTGCCACGCACGCCAACTAGTGAGCGAGAAAACATCGCATATGGATTTCTTTCTTGTCCGTAAGCTCTCATCGTTTCTGCAATACCAGGCAATTCTCGGTCAAGCAATTCTTTGATAGCTTCAGGAGTGGTGTCTCTATCGGATATTCCTGTGCCACCACTAGTGATGATTAAATCGACATCCAACTCGTCGGCGAGACGCTTTATTTGAGCCTGTGCATCGGCTGGTTCGTCGGGTATGAGCACGTATTCGGAGACATCAAATCCTTCTAGCTCGACGCGATCCATAATTAGTTTCCCGGAAATATCTTCTTTCTCGCCGCGGGCGCAGGAATCGGATAAAACAACGATGCCCGCTTTGAAATCTCTGTCCATTAGTGGTCTGAAATCTGTTTTGCCACCTTTCTTTTTGACGAGCACAATTGATTCTATTTGCATAACTTCGTCAACCATTTTGAGCATATCGTAAATGGTTAATGCGGCTACTGATGCGGCTGTCAGTGCTTCCATCTCGACGCCGGTTTTGTAAATCGCCTTTACTGTTGCCAGAATTTCAATGAAATCTTCGTCAAGTTGGAATTCGACGCCAACAAATTCAACTGGCATTGGATGGCAATAAGGAATTATTTGCGAAGTGTTTTTGGCTGCTTGAATAGCGGCGACTCGTGCAACTGGAATTGGGTCGCCCTTTGGTGCGCCACCTTCTCTAATGAGCCGAATAGTGCTCGGACTTACTTTTAAGCGCGCCCGGGCAACAGCCGTTCTGAGTGTGTTGACTTTGTTAGAGATGTCTCGCATCCGTTGCTCCCATTTTCTCAGCCACCAATTTCAATCATCGTGCGATTATCACTCTTCGCTAATTCTTCCGCAGGCGGATGCGCTTCAGGTTTTAGCTGTAGCGCATGGCGAATCATTGCTTCAATATCTGCATCACTTGCGCCATCACGCATGCGATCTCGCAAATTTATTTCGGCAGGATAAAAGAGGCACGACTTGATTTGCCCGTCGGCAGTGAGTCTCAGTCTATTGCATGTAGCGCAAAAACTGTCAGACATAGATGTTATAAACGCTACAGAACCTTTGCCTAAATTGCCGTCCCTGTCGTGCAGCGAAAAATCTTTTGCTACTGCTGACCGGTCTGACTTTATTGGAGTAAGTGTGTAGCGCTTTTCGATTTCTTTGATCATGTCTTTGTAAGTGACTACTTTTTCGACATTCCATTCATTGTCTTTGAATGGCATAAATTCAATGAATCGCACATTCAATTTGTTATTGAAGGCCAGGTCGGAAAATTCCAGTAACTCATCATCGTTAAAACCGGCAATGACAACGGAGTTTAGCTTGAGTTCGTCGAAGCCAGTTGTGAGTGCAGCTTGCAATCCGGCCCAGACAGTATCAAATTGATCGCGACGGGTTATTTTCAGAAAGCGTTCTCTCTTGAGAGTATCAAGACTGATATTGAGTGCATTGATGCCACTCTCTTTTAGAGTTTGAGCAGTTTCTGCGAGCATGGTGGCATTAGTGGTCATCGCCAGAGTTTTTAAGCCATCGAGCCTCGATAGATTTTTAGCCAGATTTTCGATGTTTCTTCTCACCATCGGTTCTCCGCCCGTCAAGCGGATCTTGTTGACACCGAATTTGACCATTATCGAAGCGACTCGTTCAATTTCTTCGAAGGTCAGCAATTCTTCTTTCTGACGCCAGACAATTCCTTCTGCCGGCATGCAATAGGCGCAGCGCAAATTACATTTGTCGGTGACTGAGATGCGCAGGTAGGTATGAACCCTGCCGAAGCTGTCAGTGAGCGCCGTCATGACTTTGTCCCAGTGGCGTGCTGGTGGCTGCAATTGACCCAAGTTGTTTCGCCATCTGTGTAGGTTTCTCTTTTCCAGATCGGCACACGACTTTTAATTTCGTTGATGATATATTCGCACGCTTCAAAAGCTGCTTTGCGATGAGCGGACGAGACAACAACCATCACGGCCAGGTCGCCTATCGCGAGTGCGCCTGTGCGATGCACGCATTCGGCTTCAATTATTCCAAATCGTTCTGCCTCGGCGACGATTTTTTTGCCTTCGGCAACGGCGAGTTCTGCGTAAGCTTCGTACTCTAACGCACTAACTTCTTTACCCTCATTATTTTCGCGCACCCAACCTTCAAACGAAACAAAGCCGCCTGCTGCAGGTGATATAACCCGCGCGCGTAGAGCTTCTCTGTCGATTGCAGTTGATGATAACGAGAACATTTTAGCCACCAGCCACTGGTGGAATAAAAACAACTTTGTCCTTTTCGGACAATGTCTTTTCCCAGTTTGTAAATTCGTCGTTGAGAGCAACGCCAATTGAAGAATGAGGCAGAGAGAAGTTGTACATCGCTTTCAGTTCTTCATAAAGTTCTTTGACAGTGGTGCTTTTCGTTTGGAATTGCTCGCTGGAAAGTCCACGCTGTTCTTTTAGAAGCGCAAAATAATCGACTCTGACAGTTTTCGTATTCTGATTAGACAAAATGTCCTCACCCCAAATCTGCCGCTCTGCCTGTGATTTTCCCATATGGCATCGCACTTGTCATTTTACGGCAGTAGCCGTTTAACAACTCGGAAAGAAGCGGCAGTTAATGTCGCAGTTGTAAAATACGGGAATCGAATGCATGAGACAAATCGACAAAGCGCCCGAAACTAGCTCCATGCCGCTCTACAGGCAATTGCAGGAGTCATTCATCGCCGACATCAAAAGCGGCAAACTCAAGCCGGGAGATGTTGTTCCGTCCACATACGCTCTCACTGAGCAGTTTGGCATTTCGCGCGTGACCGCTGTGCGCTGTTACGAAGAGCTAAAGTCGCTGGGCTTTCTCACGGCTAAGCGTGGCGGCAGTACTAAGGTAAATCCTGGTTTGCATTTTGCAACAAGCAATATTGATGAAGTTGTTCTAGATTTAAGTGCTCCAGATAAGCCGCTTATTTTGCATCTGCAGCGCCCGCCGCTGACGCTTGTGCCGTTCAAGAGCTGGATGAGAACGACTCAGTCAGTTATTGACTCAGTGATCGATAATGAATGTAATTTGTCTTCGGTCGCTCAACTGAAAGCCTCAATCTGTCGACTGTTGCGGTTGACAAGGCAAATTGACTGCACTCCGGAACAAGTGCTTTTGTTTGATACAAAAACTCAGGCATATAATTTCATTGCGCGTTGTTTGATTGACAAGGGTGATATTGCTATTGCCGAAAGCTCATGCGACGAAAGGCTTACAAGTGCGCTGTGCGAAGCTGGCAGTGACATGCAATTGCTCTCGATTGATAGAGAAGGTGCAGCCGTTGACCACTTGGGTTGGCGCGTGCCGGGCAAATTGTTGGCGTTGAGTCCCAATGCTCAGTTGTACTCCGGGGCGGTAATGTCGGAGCGCAGACGCGCTTTAGCTGTGAAGTTCGCCTACGAGACCGGGTCAATGTTGTTGGAAGACGACGGTCTTGCCTTATTGAGATTTGGCAAAACGCCCGAGCCGAGCATGTTTCACCAATACAAAAATGTCCTACATCTCGGCTGTTTTGGTGCATATTTGGCACCCCTGACCGAGCTTTCATATCTTGTGGTCACGCCTGAATTCGCTCAGTCTTTTGCGGAGCAAATCGCTGCTGCGACCGCGACCGAAGCGCGCCTGGAGCATTCAGTTTTGAATACTTTTTTGCAGTCCGGGCAATTTGAGCAACATATATTTCGTCAAAAATCACTCCTAACCAAGGCTCGACAAGAAGCACTGGAGTTTGTTCTGAGCAATCTGCGCGACATTGTGACTGTCGGCAACGGGTGTACTGGGTATGAGCTTCTTCTGCGTTTTCATTCGCGCTTCGACAAGCATGATTTGGGTCAGTTGTTGCTTGAGCGAGGATTGTCCAGTCGCATTTTTTCCTCTCCGGAAAGCACTCGCTTCGAATTGTCTCTCCCGCTCGCTGCACCGACGGGCGTGCTGAGCGCGTTGAAAGATGCTTTGCTCACCTTAAAATCTGATCTCGAGACAATGGATGAGCGCAATGGTAGTGAGTCTTTTCAACCGGACCAGGTGGAATCATTCGCGGTGGGTGCGATGGGAAATCCGGTTTGTGCTTGAAACGCTTTGATTGGCGCCCAAAACTCGCCT
>JACMKL010000327.1 GCA_014380105.1 Candidatus Melainabacteria bacterium | reverse complement strand
GAAAGGTCCGCTTTCAAGTGCCAGACCGACCTTTTGCCAGAGCTGGTCGCTAATGATCTCGGCGACTGGAAGCGACGGACCAGGAATGATCTCAAGAGAGCTCTCGACCTCTTTGTCTTCAGACTCTAACTTTGCCAAAGGAAACCTACTTTTCTACTTGCCAATACAGAAATTTGCGAACACTTCGTCTATCACTTCCTCAGAAACGGACTCGCCGCAAACTTCAGATAAACGATCTACTGCCAATTTTAGATCAGTGGCGAGGCAGTCTTGGGGTAAACCTGTGTCTAGAGTTTCTTTAACTAACTGCAAAGCCTCGTTGGCCCTTGCACACAGCTCATGTTGTCGGAGGTTAAGCGAGCCACCGGCTTGTTTTAATGACTCTTCAGTGAGCACATAATTTTCAATTACCGTGCCAATCGCCTCAACACCTGAGCCCGTCTTTGCAGACAATGACAGTGTGGCAATAGGCGAGCCTGATTTGGAGTCATTTATTTGGGTGAGAAACTCAGAGAAATTGAAGTCTGGCTTGAGATCAACTTTGTTGGCGATCAAAATATGTGGCTTGTTGCCAATTAGTTTTATGACCTTGGCGTCCTCATCGCTCCATTTTTCTTGCGCTTCGAAAAGCATGAGAATAAAATCCGCTTCTTCAACCGCCATCGCCGAGCGTTCGATACCGATGCGCTCAATTTCGTCTTCAGTGTGCCGAATTCCGGCTGTGTCGATCAGGATGACTGGAATTCCATTTAAGTCGAGCGCTTCTTTTAGAGCATCACGAGTGGTTCCCGCGATATTGGTAACGATGGCGCGGTCATAATTAAGTAATTGATTGAGAAGGCTGGATTTACCGGCGTTTGGTTTGCCGACGATGGCCACTTTCATTCCTTCACGCAAGAAGTGTCCGGAGCGCGCAGTTGCTATCAACTTTTCTAATTTGGTGCGATTTTCTCCGACCACTTGGTCGACATGATCGATGGGCGCATCGCCTACTTCATCCGGGAAGTCGATACCGGCAACGATTTCGGTGAGCAATGTGAGAAGGTCATGACGAATGATTTTGATCTTGGCGCCTAAGCCTCCAGCCATAGCAGAGACAGCCAACTGCCTCTGTCTGGAAGTTTTGGCTTGAATGACATCGAGTACAGCTTCGGCTTGCGTTAAATCGATTTTGCCGGCTAGAAACGACCGCTGCGTGAATTCGCCAGGACGAGCAATGCGCGCGCCCTTTTCGAGGCAAGCATTTAAAATTTCAGACGTCACGACATTGCCACCGTGGCAATTGATTTCAATTAAGTCGTCGCCGGTGTACGAATTTGGAGCGCGGTAAGGTATCACTACCACTTCATCTATGTGACTGCCGGTCTTGGGATCTCGAATAAATCCATGTTGAGCAGTGTGGGTTTTAAGTGACGGCTGCCCGGCTTCATAAGGGAAACCCTGCGGTAAAAAAAGGTCAGTCGCAATCGCCCACGCTTCTGGTCCGGTCAGGCGAACGATAGCAATGGCGCCTGCGCCCTGCGCAGTCGAGATTGCAGCAATAGTGTCGTGAAATAGCATGGTCGTTGAATTTACCACATCGAAAATATTTTTTTCTGATTTTGGAAACGCTTCACCACTTGCGCCTCTCATGGCTGTCGCCTGTCGCTGTGCGGAATTCTTCACTTTTTTTCTAGCAAAGTACTTGTATTTGATCTGACCTAACTGGTACTATCTCGCATTGTTTTACGGCTATTAAATTGGCTTTCAGTGGTCTGCCAGGGTAGGGAGAATTCAATGAACAAAGCAGAATTAGTCAATCAAATCGCGAAGTCGACTGGTCAAACAAAGATGCAAGTGCACAACGCAGTTGCGTCTCTTTTGCACTCAGTTACTCAAGCACTTCAAAAAGGTGACAGAGTAACTCTGGTTGGTTTCGGGACTTTTGAACGTCGTCAGCGTCAAGCACGCACCGGCGTCAATCCACAAAATCCGAAGCAAAAGCTCAAAATCGATGCAGCAAAAGTTCCAGTCTTCAGAGCAGGACAAGAACTCAAAGATGTAGTCGATGGTAGAGCAAAATTGCCAGCTCTCAAAATCGAGAAGGCTGCAGCAGCTGCTGCTCCTAAGAAGGCTGCTGCTAAGCCAGCTAAGAAAGCCGCTGCCAAGCCGGCTAAAAAAGCTGCCGCTAAGAAGCCAGTCAAGAAAGCTGCACCATCTAAGAAAAAGAAAAAATAAGCTTCCTCATTAGCTAATTATGAAAAGGGGAGGCTACCGCTTCCCCTTTTCCCTTGGTGTGGTCCTTGAATTTTTGATTTTCTTTTGTAAGCTCATTTGATTTGTAATGCACTCGGAGGTGAACATGATGAAACACCCTTTGCGATTAACCAGGTTGGCAATCTCTGTCGGTGCATCATTATTCGCTTTGATGACGACGCTGGTGTTTGAGGAGAGTTCGGCGGCGGCGGAATCTCAACGACCGAGGTGGAGCCAACCGGAGGCTCGGAGAATGATTATGGAGGTACTTTCCCAGGAAGAAGCAAACAACCTTGCCTGGGACAAAATCAAATGGTTAACGGAGCCAGCCGAGGCGGCAGAAGCGGCGGAAAGGGAACATAAGCCGATTATTGTCTATTTCTTTCTAAAGGGAACGACCGGTCCGGCAGCCGCCCCGTGCTGACCAGGTGGACGCCTGATGAGGACGGTCAGTCTCTCAAATCCAATCGTTCAAGAGAAAATAACAAAGTCTTTCATACCGTTGAAGGTTCAGATAAATCAGGGGCTTCAAAACTTTCCACTTGATTGGCCGGCTCTTAAACAGTGGCGGACTATATATCTCTGGATGGGCGGGCCAAAGACTAAAGGAATTACAGGTTGTAGCGTTGTAAGCCCTGATTTGAAGCTCGAACTAGCAAATACTGGTTCTGCTTTAGTATGGGAGTTATTTGATTCGATCGCCTACAATCCTCTAAAGTTTGCCACTATGCTCGACAATTCGTTAGAACGTTTTCAACGCGAGCAGAGCATTCTTGCAGACGTAAATTTAAGCAATGAAGAACGCCGGAAACAGCTTGGGAAATTTCATGCAAAATTGAAACAAGCCATTCGAGAGGAAGGTAAATTCCATCTTCCGCCTCCTGGATTTTCAATTAAAGGTGCAGCAGATCTATTCAGGCTTTCCGGAGACCTGAAACCCTGAAGCCCTCAAGAACTGAAGTCCTCATTCAAAGGTCGCTTTTAAAGATTCTGAGTTCAAGATTGTAAGTAGCACTACAAGCGGTATCACATCCTGTCTTCTTGTTTGTGTTCTGTTCGATGTTTGCTTAAAGGCCTACTATTTGGTTTCTAGGTAACCTATATTTTCGGGAAACTTTTCAGTCACCAAGTTTTTTAGAGCCCCAGCGTCCCTATTTAGGAAAGCCCGAAAGAATAGCGAACTTGCCTTTTCTATGTAGGGGTATAGATAACTGGTATCAGCTCCGCCAGCAATTCTTTGAATCAAAAGCTCTCCACTTGCCGGCAAATTGCCACTTCCGGCAAAGGTCATGTGATTGGCATTATTTAGAAATACAAGAAACTTTGACCCCGCAGGGGAATATTTATAGGGCTCTAATCGCCATTCCGGCATCTCTCCAGTTCTGCCTTTATCTAGTGAACCTGTCATCACCATCACCGGCATGTGCAGCCCGCGCCAGGCGGACGCATCGTCAAAACCGAGTGGACTACTTCTCCGGACACCTTGTGGGGACAATAGCAAAACAGCCTTGATTCGTGGGTCTTTAAAGGTGGAGCAACAGGCTCTTTGGGGAGGTGTTACGCCAGCTATCAGTTGAGCTGTAAATGCCCCGAAGGAATGCCCAGCCAGCCCTATACTGTTTCTGTCAAATTGAACCCATGGGCACAATTTGTTTATTGAATCGAGCGAATTGATAATGTCTTCAATGTCTTGAACTCTGCCTGTCCATTTAGTTGGCATATTTGCATCGTTCATACTGTCTCTCAAACTAACCGACTGTCCTAAAGAGCGTTTGTGTTTTATAGAATCTTCGTGAAGCGGTTGAATGCAGGCAAACCCTGCGTCAACCCAGCTTTCCACAAGATTGCGACTTCCGTCGTAAGAGCCTCCAGCCCCGTGTGACAAGATGACTAGTGAACATAGACCCTTTTTTGCGGGCACTGATAATTTGTAGGGCAAAATTCTATGTGCCGACCCACTTTTCAAGGTTGACTCAAAGACTTCTGCCGCTGAAGTCATAGGCTGTTGCTCAACCGGCTGCGCTTGAGTCTTTTCAATCGCAAATAATGAGATCAGTGTGCTGAGCAGCAAAGCCGTACAAGTCGATAAAATTCTCAAGGTTGGTAATTTGGCCATCGTTATTTATTCCAGGTAGCTTCGACTAATACCCGCGGCTAGTCAGATAGTTTCGCTTCCTTGTGGTTGACCTCTGCATTGCCCCCAAGCTACTTGTCATGGAGTTGTTAGGATTCATTCCTATTATTAATTCAACCCCACTTACTAGGCGCTGAGCTGATTCTCCAGACACCACTCGGTTGTCTGATCAGAACTGAGTCTGCGGAGTAAACTGTACCGTCGGCGCCGGTGATCGTAATCCCGTCGGCACCGGTCGCGGTGATGCCGTCGGCGCCCGTGATCGTGATGCCGTCGGCGCCGGTCGCCGTGATGCCGTTCGTTCCAGTGTAGGTCGCCCCGTCCGCGCCGGTGGCGGTAATCCCGTCGGTGCCGGTCGCGATGATGCCATCAGCACCCGTCGCGGTGATGCCGTTGACACCGTAGGAAAGGAAGCCGTCGGCACCCGTCGCTATAATGCCGGAAGTGTTGAAATAGTTCACGCCATCGGCACCGGTCGCGGTGATGCTGTCGCCGCCTGTGATCGTGATGCCCGCGTTTATAGAATTCACGCAAAGCATGAAAACAAGGGGCAAAGTGACGAAATGGCGAAACTTCTGATGCGCTTTGTTAATCATAATTGCACATCTTAAGAATGAGGGAAGTGTTGGCGGCGCTTCGGAAGCGGCGGCGCCAATGCTGTAACCACCTGGGTTTTAAGTGAGATTTCGGGGCAGGGCTTCTTACTATGGCTTAGTT
>JACMKL010000326.1 GCA_014380105.1 Candidatus Melainabacteria bacterium | reverse complement strand
GCATCACGGTATCATCTGAATGAATTTGAGTTAGATTGGACTGATATCTGAAGGGCTTGAGAAGCTTTTCTTCGAGTTGTGTCGGTGCATCTAGCAACTTAAGAGTTTCGTCGGCGTGGCTTGCCATTATTACTACGTCGAATTGCTCTTCAACGCCATTGGCATAAACAGAAACTTTCGCTTCTTTTCGAATCACCTTCTCGGCGGCGCTACTGATCCGCACTTCTGAATCCAACAACTTTGTAATCTCTTTCACGTAAGTCCGTGCACCACCTTCAACAGTGAACCATTGTAGGTGTCCGCTCAGACCGCTATTGAAGCGGTGATTGTAGAAAAATCGCAGAAGAGTAGAGATAGGAAATGACTTGGTTGCCGAAGGCGGCATCGACCACACGGCCGAAGCCATCGGAATCAAATAGAGGTCTAGTAAGTCTGGTCCGTAATTATGGTGAGCCGCATATTCTGCCACTGTCATATTTTGGAAATCCGAATTATTCACATCAATTTCTGCCTGCTTGCTGAATCGCATCAGGTCATTCAGCATTTTCCAGAACTTAACAGAGAGAACATTCTTGCGCTGACCAAAAACTTGATTCAAGCTGGATCCGCACCATTCGACTCCTCTGTCAGTGTTCTGCACGCTGATAGACATGTCTGTGGGTCTTGTAGGAATATTCAATTCTTTGAATAGGCGAGTCAGGTTGGGATAAGTGTCGTGATTGAACACCATGAAGCCAGTGTCGAAGGCAACTCTGGCGTTGCCTTCCTCCACGTCAATAGTATTTGTGTGTCCGCCAATGTAGCTGTTTTTCTCAAATATGGTGATATCAAAAAGCTTATGCAGGAAATAAGCACAACCTAATCCGGCAATTCCACTTCCTATTATCGCCAGTTTTTTCATACCGGCACCTTATCCGGTGCCTTCACCAATACTTTTGCCCTATCCCAATTCTTGGGTGGTGTCTTCAAATCGGAAATAATTCCCAGGTGTTTGAACACAAAAAGAACGTAGTAGGTAACATCTATCTCCCACCAGTACAAGCCCTGCTTGACGCTGCTTTGAAAGCGATGATGATTATTGTGCCAACCTTCTCCGAGCGTAATTAGGGCAAGCAGTAGATTGTTGCGACTGGCGTCTTTTGTGTCAAAGCGTTGACTACCAAATACATGCCCAACAGAATTGATGCAGCAAGTACCATGAAAAAGCACAACTGTGCTTACGAAAAATCCCCAAATCAGAAGTTGAGGGCCTGATGTCTGAAGTTGTGGTGCAGCAGCTTGTAGATAATTTCCAGTAAGCAAAAGTGACAGCGCAAGCAGAAAAGCGGGCACCCAGTCAAATCTATTCAGTAGAACAAGCTCAGGATATTTAGCTAAATCTGGAATGATCGCATAATTTGTTGGAATATTCGCGCTACTGGTAATCCAACCTATGTGCGACCACAAAAAACTGTTTTGCACTGGTGAATGAACGTCGCCTGGTTTGTCCGACTCTCTGTGATGAATGCGATGGTGAGCTGCCCACCAGAGTGCACCACGCTGCCCGGATGTGGCACCGACGAACGCAAAAACGCACTGCATCACTCTAGAAGTCGAGTATGTCCGATGGGAGAAGTAGCGGTGATAAAAACCTGTGATTGCAAACATGCGTATCAAATAGAGCGCAACCGCAACTGATAGTGTAAAAACACTAGGCTTGTAGATTAGACCTAGCAAACAGATGAGGTGCAGCACTATGAATGGCATGCAGCGCGACAGTTCGACGCGTTTTGGTTGGGACATCACGTAATCAGTGCCTTCTTCGAAATAGTCCGAATCCAACGATCTGACTATTCGTCTAACACCGCGTGAAACTTTAACAACCAAGCCAGTTTCGGATAGCTTGAACAAGCACATAACCTCGCATTCAACTTCCCAACTGTAACACTAGTTGCAAAGCGTGAACAGGCTGTGAACGGAATTTATTTGCTTTTTGCGGTTGTTTTTGCGACCGGTTTTTCCAACCAAATTTCCCGCAGTCTTTGTATTGCTAAATCTTTTCCACGCGCTTCAATTTCTATCCACGAGACATCTCGATAGCAAGACGGCATTACCTCAATGTAATCGCTGTGTCTACGATTGTGCGAGGCGCCGTCACCGTTGGAGATGTGCACGAGTTGCCAGTCTTCGTTTGGTCTCCAGGTTTGACGAGCCGCCTCAAGAGCCTTCCGCATGGATGGATCTTCATAATTCGGACATTTTTCGAGGATCAAATGATGGTGGGCGTCAAAAATCATGGGCACCCCAGTAACTTTGCAGATAGCCAGTATGTCTTCTACCGAATATGAAATTTCGTCGTTTTCCAGGGTTAGTCGATTTCGAATGTTGCTGGGCAGTTTTTGGATGACTTGACATAGTTTCGTTGAATTGCCGCGCTTACCGCCGTGCAGTGTCAGAGCGGTCCATGGACTGTCCGGAAGACCCATCATGTCGAAAATCTGGGCATGCATCACAAGCACCGTTATGCTGTTTTCGATTGTCGATTCAGAATCAGAGCTGAGGACAACAAACTGATCAGGATGGGCGACAACTCTAATTTTGGACTCTTCAGCCAAACGACCTAAATTCGCTAACTGCGGCGCAAATGTCTGAAGGATGGCAAGTCCGTCAGGAGTGTCTGCCATCGGGAATATGGATGATGGCATTCGGTAGAGAAAAATTAGGTTCTCTGCGCAAAATTTAATCGCCGCTTCAAAAGTGGCAATGTTTGCCGCATACAACGCTCGGAGTGCCATACTGCGCTGTTCCTCGGAAAGAGAAAGATAACGAGTCCGGGTAATAGTTTTGTAACGGATGAGGTCACTGGAAGTTATGCAAACCAGCCCTAAGTGTGGATTTATCATAAAATTCCTCTGCTTAAGCAGAACATTCTGTTACATCTTCATCGTCACAATCAGAGGTGAACACGCGGTGAACTATTAGCTTGTCAGTGTTAACATTTCAGAGCAGTTGAGTGGAGCAGTCAAATGAGTGAAAAAATTACCGTCTACGAAAAGCCAACTTGCAGTACATGCCGAAATCTTGTCAAAATTTTAAAAGACGCAGGCATTGATTTCGACAAAGTTGATTACAACGTTGCACCACTTTCAGCCGCAGAAATATCCGGACTGTTGAAGAAAATGGACATACCCGCGCGTGATTTGTTGCGTAAATCAGAAACAACCTACAAAGAAATGGATCTTGCCAGGGCTGAACTTAAAGACAGTGAAATTGTCGATTTGATGGCTAAACATCCTGAATTGATG
>JACMKL010000325.1 GCA_014380105.1 Candidatus Melainabacteria bacterium | reverse complement strand
TTGAACGTTGACAGCGCCAAGAGTGTGTTTCCAGTATTGACACAAAGCTTCAAAAGTATCCGAACGCATTTGTCCACCACGGAATCTTTGAATTAAGTTGGTGGCGTCTGTTGCATCTTGTCCGATACCGAGGCGGAAAACGATTTCGCGCTCTTCGCCATCAGATAATTCTAGCGGTACTTGAATGGCACCACACGAATCTAGTGCTGAGCCAACTTTCCCAGAGAGTTTGGTGCGCAACATGGCGGCAGGTTTTGCAAGACTACCATTGCGTCCAAGAAATTCTGTTCTGTCTCCGGTCAGACTTCTAGCTGTATCATCGACATCAAGGAATGCGATTCGTCCGCCGAAGTCAGCGTTATATGGATTGCGAGCGAGCAGAGCACCACTTTTAGGATCTATCTCTGTGAAGACGTGCATTGCAGTCTTACTGCGCAAATCTCCAAGCACCCATTCGATATAAGCAGTTGCGGATAATTTTCTGGTACGACCAGAATGATTGCGAATTTTTAAACCGGCAAATTTCACTGGCGCGTCATGAGCCACAAAAATTTGTAGTTCAGAAGTTATGCCATTTTCGGTGTGTTCAAAGACGGAATAACCAAACCCATGTCGGGTCACATATGGTGTGGCGCCACGCACAGGTAATGGGCTGGGGGACCAAAAATAGCCTGTTTCTTCATCTCTTAAATAATACGATTCTCCGGCTGAGTCTGTCACCGGGTCGTTATGCCATGGTGTCAATCTAAATTCGTGGGCGTTTTCCAACCAAGTATAAGACTGCCCACTCTCAGAAACTACAGTTCCAAAATATGGATTAGCAAGAACATTCACCCATGGTGCCGGTGTTACTTGATTTTGAGTGGTGGCAATTACATACTCACGCCCATCGTTAGTAAATCCGCCGGTGCCATTGTAGAAGACCAGGTCGGCGCGCTGTGGTGCCTGGAGAGTGGCTACTTCCAACTTGTGTTGCTTAGTTGGTGCCAATTTCGGCACTCTAATTTCGCGGAGGTTACGTCTGGCTAATTGCTCAGCGAGTGTGCCATGAGAGTCTTTGATGATTGCACGAGCAACTGTCTGCATCAAAATGCGATCTTCATTGGATATTTGCTCGGAGGCGCGCACAAATATGCCACCAGGTTTGTCAACAAGATTCGCGCCAGCACCAGAAGCAATCAAGCCCAAAATCATTTCTTGAATTAGCTGCCTGTATCCAGCACGGTCTTCGTTGAAAATGACAAGATCAACTGCCAGTCCTTTTAGACGCCAGTAGGCATGGGCCTGGACAAGTTGACGGACCAGGTCGATATTTTCTGGATCTTTGATCTGAAGAAGTACAATCGGCAAATCACCTGATATGGCATAACCCCAAAGTCCCTGCTGACCGCGTCTGTTCTTCATGAGTACAGACGCATCTGCCCTCAATGCCGAATTGGCATAAAGAACATAACTTGCTAATCGAGCATAGAGCTGGCCATCAGCCTCATCGGCATTAATCTGACGCAAAACTACCTGACTGTGCGTCCAGGCAAGGTCAAATACGCGATCAGCCAGTCGTCTATCCTGATATTTTTCAACCAGTGCCAAACAGCCGTCACGATTATCGGCGACGCCTGTGACCATATTAATGGTGGCAGATTCTTCTGGATCAAGAGTGATGCGACAGCGAATAGCGACGATCGGATCAAGTACAGAGCCCTGGCTACCGGATAGTTCTTTGGTAGCCTTGAGCGCAGTCGGATTTACCAAAGTATTGCCGCGACCAATAAATTTCATACGGTCTGTTTCGTAAGAAACATCAGTATGGAAAGCACCATGGACAGCAAGCAAGTGGAACATCCAGGGATTTTGTTCGTGCTCCGAACGCGGTCTACGATTGCATAAAATGGCCTGTCTCTTCGGCAGAATTTCTGTTTGCACAAACAAATTACTAAAGGCGGGATGCTGCCAGTCATTGCTAGGTGGTGCCAAAACAACTTCAGCGTATGTTGTAACTTCAATCGTGCGACGATAGCGCGAACGATTGGTGACGCGTACGCGGCGCAATTCGATATCGTCTTCGGATGACACCACGATTTCTGTGTGAGTATCGAAATCAAAATCACGTCGCTTAAATTCAACTCGTGACTCGGAGAAGATTGCTTGATATTGTTCACAAGTTTTTAGAGTCGGTTGGTGAGCATTGGACCAAAATTCGCCTGAGGCAACATCTCGGAAATAGCAGAACGTACCCCAGTTGTCACAGGTGGTATCTTCGCGCCAACGTGTCACCGCAATGTCCCGCGAGCGACTATAGCCGCCACCCGAATTGGTGATCATGACGTGATATCTACCGTTCGATAATAATTGGACAGCCGGAACAGAAGTGTCTGGTCGATCTATGTAACGAACAGGAGCCTCGTCCACTTCCGAGTTGATACGCATATCTGCGGTTTCTGCAGTCTGTGAATGGAAGGCGCTCGCACGTGGAATGCGTTCTTGAAGCAAGAGAATTGTTGCTTGCATAGCGGGATCCGCTTCAAAGCGCTTTTGCATCGGCTTGTCCAGGAGCAGATACGCTATCGAAAGGAAAGCCATGCCCTGGTGGTGCGCCATATAGGATGTGACTGTCGCGTGCGTCTGACCACGTGGAATTCTTGAGGCGGTGTAATCAATAGCCTCATAAAAGCCGTATCGTCCAACGAAGCCTTCGGCATGCATGCGCTCAAGGTTGGTGCACGATTCTTCCGGGGCCACCATCAGAGCAAGAGCCGTAGCGTAAGGAGCTATGACAAGGTCCTGAGCGAGGCCACGCTTGAGTCCAAGACCAGGAACACCGAATGCACGATATTGATAATTCAAGTGAACGTCGACTGCGTTGTAGCCGGATTCCGAAATGCCCCACGGAATATTGCGTTGTTTACCGTACTCAATTTGACGAGCGACACAAGCTTTGTACGTTTGATCCAAAATTGTGCCTTCATAGGTCGGCATCACAATCAGTGGCATCAAGTACTCGAACATCGAGCCACTCCAGGAGAATAAAACCGGATCGCCTCCTGCAGTCGTAAGCAGACGACCCAGTGCAAACCAGCTTTCTTGTGGAAGCTGCCCTTGAGCAATGGCTACGAAATTACAAAGCCGAGCTTCAGATGCGAGTAAGTCATAATAGCTGGCGTCCAGTCTTCTATCGTCCGCGTTGTAGCCGATAGCGAGCAATCTTCTTTCTTTATCAAACAGAAATTCATATTCCATATTGGACAAATCTGTAGCTGACAAAATCAATTTATCGATAGCTTCGATACGCTCTTTAGCTCGGCGACTTCCCTCTGATACCAGTATCAAAAGTGATCCTAATGATTTGCGCTCATCTAAAGACTCAGAGGCACGTCCAGATTGTTGAATAAAATTTTGGCTATCGACACTTAGTGATGCCAACTCGTTTAGTGTGGGGATGCCGTTGAACAGCGTCGATTCTAATAATGTCTTCGGTACATCCGGCAGAGTCGCCCATGGTGCAAGGGAATGAATTTCAGTTTTCGCTTCATTTAGTTGTTGCTCGAATTTTTGAATCCAGAAGCCTACTTCAGGATCAAAATTTTCTGATAGACGTTTTGATAATGACACTGTCAGGTCTGACAAACGCATCAATGAATCGTAAATTCCAAGGAAGGTATTCGGAAATTGTCCACGATTCGAGACAAGCTCACTATCTAGCTTTGCAATTTCAGGGGCCACATTGCCTTTATGTAAGATGCTGTCATTTAGACAATCTGCCAGTACTGCCAGAGTGTGATGAAGCCCCTCAAACATTCTTACGGAAAGAACTTTTTGGTCAGGCAGAGCGCGTAAGCCTGAATTCAATGTGATCAAATGGCCGGCAAGGTTGCCACTGTCAACAGTGGAAATGTACCGTGGTGCTAGTGGTGTTTTTGTAGTGGTCTCGTACCAGTTATATAAATGACCGCGATGTCTTTCAAGCCCTTGCATCGTTGCCAATGTTTTTTCACAACGCTCGATTAACTTGCTTGTTTGAATAAAACCAAAGTCATGCGCAGTCAGGTTGGCGAGTAGACAAAGACCCATATTGGTCGGTGAAGTGCGATGGGCAACTCTAGCGACAGGCAATTCCTGATAATTATCTGGTGGCAGCCAGTTGTTTTCGTCATTAACATAGACTTCAAAAAATGCCCAAGTACGGCGGGCTACCTTCTGAAGGAAAGCATTCTGCTGCGCTGAAAGATTTCCCCTGCGCGATACTATTGGCTGACTAATCCACCAGACAATCACGGGTGAGAAAAACCAGGCCAATAAAAATGGAGCGGCTATCGGTAACGCATCCTGGCGGTATTTGTATAAGAAAGTACCAACAGCAGCTGCAGTCATTGGGGCGATTATCATTTTGAGGAAAATGCCAGGGACGTCTTTAGGCTCTTTTCTATAGAGCGATCCTGATGGATTCCAGGACAATAACGACTTACCTGTAATCCAAAACCGCCATAGTGTGATGCCAATTGCATCGAGACTAAAATAAGCTTCAAACGGTAAACAAGCAATTAGAAATAATGACTGCGAAAATTGCACGGCGGCACCACTAAAGGTGCCCAATATATGTTGACCAACTAGAGAGTCATCCGGTTTTCTGAATAGCTGCAAACCTGAAAACATCAGTGGTGGGACGAATATGATACTGACAACAGCAGCGGTCCAGAACCAGGCCGGAGTGAGCATCGTCCAACCAAGTACCAGAAGAATCAAAAGCGACGGTGCAACAAGGCTGCGTCGCAAATTATCAAAAATCTTCCACACCGAAAGTGGTGACAGCGGATTAGCTTCTTTGGTTTTGTTTTCGGTTGTAACGAATGGGAATAACCAACCAAAAATCTGCCAGTCACCACGAATCCAGCGGTGCCTGCGACTTACATCAGAAAGATAGGACGAGGGGTATTCTTCATACAGCTGAACATCACTCAGTAAACCTGAGCGAACATAGCAGCCTTCAAGCAAATCATGGCTGAGGATGCGGTTTTCCGGGAAACGTCCATTTAAACCTCTTTCGAATGCGTCAATATCATAAATGCCTTTACCAATGAAAGAGCCTTCATAGAATAGATCCTGATAGACATCAGAAACGGTGCGAGTGTACGGGTCGATGCCGGGCTCATGCCCGTACAGTCCTGCGTATTTAGTCAGCCTTTCATTCGGCAAACTGACGCCGACCCGTGGCTGCAAAATGCCGTAGCCCTGAGTAACGATGTTTTTCTTCTCATCGAAATGTACTCTATTGAGCGGATGCATCATCGCGCCCACGAACTGACGTGCTGTTTCGCGCGGCAATTGTGTATCAGTGTCGAGTGTGATTACAAATTTGGCAGATGCCAAAATTGAAATGTCACCAACTATTTTTTGAAAATTACCAAGGTCTTTACCACGCAGCGCTGCGTTCAAAGCCGCTAATTTACCGCGTTTTCGCTCGTAGCCCATCCAAGTATTTTGCTTCTCATTCCACTTACGAGGGCGGTGAAAGAGAAAGAAAATGTCGTTAGGACCATTTTTGTATTTTTTGTTGAGTTCTTCAATTCCATGTTGCGCTTGCAACAAGAGATCTTGATCTTTCTCTGTTCTTTCAGTTGGTGCATCAGTAAAATCAGTAAGCAACGCTAGATGAATATTGTCATCACGATTAGCTAGGAATCTAACTTCTAGTGTTTCAATCAAGTCATTGACGTTATCGGAGTTGACGAGTAATGTCGGCACCGCAATTAGCGTACGAGCATGTTCTGGAACGCCAAGTGTGTAATCAAGTTTTGGCAGAGGTCGGGAGTGCGCAAGCAAGGTTGCCAGCCAATTTACCAACGCCAATGCCAACTGACTGGTGCAAATCAGTGCGACGAATCCAAATAAATAGGTGACGGGCGCCGCATGGATATAGTCTTTCATTCTCAAGATGAGAAGAATGCTCGCAGTCAAAGATATGGCTACGATCGGCATTAAATAGAAGAAAAGCGGGAAGCGTCTAGCCAGTCGTCTGAAGAGATCTCCTAGCGGATGCCGAACCTTCGCAAATGTTTCAAGGTCAGTTAAACCATCATCTATCAAGTAATAGCCAACATGGGAAGTGCGATCATCCATGCCTCGCTCTGCTGTAGCTTTGACTGAAAGTTGCATCGCCATCGCCGCAACTTCACCTTCTGTGAATTTACTTTTGCGGGCAACTTTTTCAACCGTGTGACGATAATGATCTCGCGTTAAAAAATCCATCTCTCCATAGATTGGATCGTCGAGAAAGACTTGCTCAACAACACTCTGTCGTTCGACAAATTTGCGCCAGTCCATTGCGCCCAGTGCTCTCAAACTGCCGATGCTGTTGCTTATCGAGACCTGATCAATAGCTTGTGATTGGGTTTCGGCTTGCACTAATTGTTCGATTGTGACGCTGGTTTCTGACAAGCGCTGTTCTATCCAGGTGAGACCAAGAGACAGTGAAGAACTCTGTCCAAGCAACCGTCTCGAAAATTCCGAAACGAAAGAACTACCCATCGGCGGATTTGAGCGCGCCATATCTGCAACAACCAAAATCAAACTTTTCGGATCGTTAGTTGCGACTTCAATCATGCGGTCGGCCCATGTGTCCGCAAGATCACTTTCAATCATGTGAGCGGCAATACGCACTGCGACACGACGTAAATTTTCAATCAGAGCAAGCCGCAACACAATCGGGATTGCCCACAATTCTCCGATTTTAAGTTCGCTTACAACCTGATATGAAGCAAGGAAGCGATTTAAGTTTTCTGGATCGACACGTCCATCGCCGTGTGCAATTGTCGTAAGCGCAATATCATAAACACGGGGCAAATCGGCAGATGGGCCATTCGCCAGACGCGGCAATTCGCGACTGTAACCTTTCGGCAAGTGTCTTTTCGCAGTGCGAATCTGTTCTTCGATTAAATAGAAATTGTCTAACAACCATTCGCCGGCGGGCGTAATGCGTCGATTAGCTTTCGTCGCGGCTGTCAGCAATTCGCAAACATCCGACAGAACGGCTTCGTTGTCCGCAAGTCGTTTCAGGAGTTTGTCAGGATTACTGCCAAGAGCAATTTTGTGAAAGGCAGCCAGCTTCTTGCCATGCTGCGCCATTTGATCGGCACTAAACAGCTCAGAGCTAAGTGGAGCCTCGTTACCCGAGTACTCGTTAGGAAGACCGTTTGTTAAAAAGCGGTCGGTTAAATGGAGAAGTTTCGCCAACGCGGTCATTTAAGCCACTCTGACATCGCGTTCCTTTCGGGTATCCCAGTCTGCTTTCTACTAGTGCGCGAAAGCTCCAGGCATCGTATCACGTCCACAGTTACCTTGATCGCCGTGCAGTCCAAATTACCGCCTGACATACGCAACGCGTATGCAATCAGACCCTTGAATTAGACTGAGCAATAGGGCGAGAGTTCCGCATAGTGCTCGCCCAATTTACAGCGTAAGTTCCATCCGAATGACTCTGCCAGACTATCTCTTTGACCGGCGTATCTTGAACATGATGATAAAGCTCAGCCACACGCTCAAAAAAGCCGCGAGTGTGGAATGTGTTTGGAAATTCAAGCGAAACTACATCCATGTGGTGGCAAAATTCGTGTACAAGCGTGCTTAAAAAAGTACCGTATGAAGAAGTTTTTTTCTGAACAGCTGTGCGCATCCAGAGACGAATTACAGATGTGCCAGTGTCGTAATCTCCAAAGGTTTGATAAACCCACTCGTCAGTCACTTCCTGCGGGCGCACACTGAGAATTTTTACGGTCGGACGCTTAACTTTATGCGCGTCGGCGAGTTCGTTTAGAAGCAATTTACTGGCTGCAAGAATTGCTTTCTTATCTTCTTTGGAAAGAGCATCTTTCAATTGCAGTGCATAGGAACGCAAAGGTTCGGCAGGAGGTAAAGGCATGACCTTCATCGCATCGCTGCGCGAATACTCATCCTTCTCGACACGAGCTCGAGGTAGTTTTTCTGTTTGCATAACTGATCAAATTGTACACTCACGGCCCAGCTTTTGGGTCACCGACTACTAGTTCTTGTGGGTCAGCTATAGGAGTTTTAGACTTTCCAAAAAATCTTCGTTTTCCAACTTTGTTATTTTTGTTGACAGCGTTTTCAATCAACACATATAAAACCGGAACAATAAATATAGCCAGAATAGTGGCTGAAATCATCCCGCCAAATACAGCAGTACCAAGTGAGCGCCGCGCACCAGAACTAGCACCCATGGCTGCAACAAGCGGCCACACGCCTAAAATAAATGCCAGCGAGGTCATCAAAATTGGTCGCAAGCGTAAATTAGCCGCTTCCAGGGCCGCCTCAACTGCAGTCGCACCGTGGTCGCGTTTTTCTTTGGCAAATTCAACAATCAAGATTGCGTTTTTCGCCGACAAACCAATCAATGTGACAATACCAATCTGAGTATATATGTCATAGGCAAAGCCGCGCATATTGATGGCGAGTAATGCACCAAACATTCCGAGCGGTACAGCGAAAAGCACCGCCAGCGGAATGGACCACTTTTCATAGAGTGCAGCCAGGCATAGGAAAACTAAAATTGCTGCCAGTCCATAAATTGCAAGCTCGTTACCTTGCGATTGCTTTTCCTGATAAGTGGTGCCCGTCCACTCATAACTAAAACCTCGAGAGAGGGTGGCGTTTGCCACTTCCTGCATCGCCTGGACAGCCTGCCCACTGGAATATCCTGGTGCCGGACCTCCCAATATCTGCACGGCGCGGAAGCGGTTGTATCTGTAAATGACGTCAGGTCCGGAAGACGGACGAATCGTTGCGATTGTAGACACTGGCACCATGTCGCCCTGGCCGTTTTTGACATAAAAACGATCTAGGTCGGCAGGGTCATCTCTAAACTTCGGCTCCGCCTGCACTCGCACCTGCC
>JACMKL010000324.1 GCA_014380105.1 Candidatus Melainabacteria bacterium | reverse complement strand
TTGCGATCAATGTCTTTGCCTTTGAGAGAAAACGGGAAGACGCTTGGATTTTTGCAAATTCAAGTGCCGACGGAACAACGTGATCTTTCAATTGAAAAATTCATTTTCACAAATTTAATTCTCTGTCCAATCTTTCTTTTCTCGCTGGCTCTTGCCGGATACATGGTCTCTGGTAAGGCTGTGAGACCTGTGCAAGAGTCATATCAAATTCTTAAGATGTTTGTTCAGGATGCTGGTCATGAGTTGAAAACGCCTGTCGCCGCTATACAAATTACTGCTGAAAATTTGGCGGAAGATTTGCAAGATGCGGAAATGCAAGAGCGTCTTGGTGTTATTACGCGCAACACGGAGCGCATGACGAAGCTTGTTACAGATATGCTGACGCTTGCAAAAATGGAAGTGACATCAAGCACGGTGAGGCTTGAGAAAGTGGATGTTCGCCAACTTCTAGAGCAGCTAAGAGAAGAATTTGTTCCACGTTTTGCTCAAGCGAATAAAAAATTCGATACGAATTTGCAAGTTGTACCAAAGGTGATGGGCGAGGCAGACTCACTATCAAGGCTATTTTCCAACTTAATTGAAAACGCTTTAAAATACACTGAAGAAGGCAATTCAGTCACTGTCAATTTGAAAGCGAAAGACAATAAAATTGAAGTTGCAATCATCGATACTGGCATTGGAATTCCAAAAGATAGCATTCCACATTTATTTGATCGCTTTTACCGCGTTGATCGATCTAGGGCGCGTGTCAGAGGCGGCAGCGGACTAGGGCTTTCTATCGTAAAAGCGATCACGGAACTCCATGGTGGCACTCTGAATGTGGTTAGCGCAGAAGGTAGAGGTAGCACTTTTACTGTATCCATTCCGACTGTTTAGATCGCTTTCTATTGGCTATACACAGACTCACGAATTTGTTTCAAAAGTGTTGCAGTGGCTGTGTTTACGAATGTTTTTTTGTTTGTCTAATTTCGAAAAATGCAGTGTATACCTCCTCAGTTAAAACGTTGCTGAGGATTCTAAAAATATGCCATTCGAAAATTCCGACAATATACAAAGTAAAGTTCTAGAAAAGGGAAAAGCACAGGATAGTGCTCAGGATCAACAGCGCTGGCTCGATGAGATTTTAAATTCATCGAAGGATTCACTGCCGGTAAAGCCTAATGATACTAGCGCGAGGGTAAGTGATCTTTTCAACAGCATGAACAAAGCAAGAAGTGGAGAGCGTCCAGCAGAAGTTCAGATTGCCGATATCTTGAGTCGCAACAATGATTTTGGCAATGATGTGAAAAAGGCGCGAGTCAACGAAATGTTTCGTGAGGCAATGGAGAAAGGTCCAAAAGCAGTAGACAAACTAATTACTAATATCAATAAAGAGCTTGAGAAGAATGGCTCTGGTATGCAACTAGAAGGAAAACAAATTCTCAAGTTTACAGACATCCACAGCGACATGATAATGAAGACTGAGCCTCCCCAGCCAATCGTGATTGGTCGAGAGCGTCAAGAAACCGTCAAGCTCACTCTGACAAATAAGCATGGTGAAACAGAAGATATTTTCACAGCTGAAGGTCGCAAAGAAAGAATTCCTACCGAAAGGGAACTGAGAAATCAGATTGAAGACTTGTTGAGTGAGCCTCGTTCAAGAATTATTCCGGGATTCAGAAATGAGAATCCCCACGAACGTAAGCAGAGCGAGTGGCAACTTGATAGACCTCTCTTTAAAATTCCTCTTTCACAAATGCCGGTCCTGAGCCCATACATCAATCGGGCTCCATCTGGAGTGGTTTCTGATTTGAGCAATCGTATTGTCTGGCCCTAAAAGGCAGGCAAGATAATCACATTTAGCTAGCGCAAAAGGCAGTCGGACTTCTCGAGAAATCCGACTGCCTTACGTTTACGTCGAAGTTTTTGCCCTCACGTGTCCCTCACAAACCAGATTTAGGATAGCAATATCGGTTGTGAGGCAGTGAACGGTGATGAACGAAGTATTTCTCAGCAATATGCAGCAGGAAAGTTTTGTTCCTACAAGAATGAGCTTGAATGCTAGTCCTTGCGCATCCAACTCGAAGAGTGACCATCTAATGTGGATACAGATTTGCAAGAGACAGGGGGCTGATTTCTTGCGACGAAAGCTTCAAATGGATGCCATTCTTCCATACGTGATCGCTTTGCTGGTGACGGGTTCTTGCACTGCTGTGGGGATAAAAATGTCCCCATATGTGGATGAAGAAAATTTCTGCATGCTCTACCTGCTTGGTGTTGTCCTCGTTTCTTGCAGGTATGGTAGGTGGGCTTCGTTATTCACTTGTGTTTTGAGTGTGGCTAGTTACTTCTTCTTCGTGGTGTCTCCCCATTTCACGATGATTAAGTACGACGGCTCCTGTGCTCTAACATTTGTCGCCATGTTTGTTGTTGCTTTGACGATGAGCGGTTTAACCGACAGAGTCAAACAGCATGCAACAGAACTGGATGCAAAAGTCAGAGAAAGAACCCATGAATTGGCGGTTGCAAATGAGGCGCTGAAGGTTGAGATCGTCTCACGCGCCACCGCTGAAGAAAGGCTCCAGGGAGCCGTCGAAGAGCTAGCCCGCTCAAACACTGCACTCGCTCAATTTGCCAAAATAGCGTCGCACGATCTGCAAGAACCTTTGCGATCACTTCGCGGGTTCACAGATTTGTTGACTCGACGCTATGAAGGCAAGTTGGATGAAAGAGCTGATGAATACATAGAGTACATCAATGATTGTGGCCGAAGAATGGAGCGAATTGTCGAAAGTGTTTTAAGTCATGCTCGCGTCCAGGGCTGCGACAGGCCGTTTCAAACTGTAGATCTCAATGATGCTCTAAAGGAGGCGATGCAAAACCTTGAAGTTGCAATCAAAGAAAGTAAAGCAACAATCACGGTGGACAAACTTCCGACTGTGAAGGGAGATGCACTGCAACTTGTTCAGCTGTTCCAGAATTTTTTGGGAAACGCAATCAAGTTTCGGCGCGATGAGCCGCTCAAAGTGAAAATTTCATGCGCATCATCAATTGGGTTAGATGAAATGGCAACTTATGTGGACCATGAAGAAGGCATGCCGCACGCTTACTGGCACTTGTCGATAAGAGACAACGGCACCGGGTTCGAAAGTCGCCACACGAATGATGTTTTCACGATGTTCAAAAGAATGCATTCAGGACAAGTCTACTCCGGCACCGGTATCGGTCTAGCCATCTGCAAGTC
>JACMKL010000323.1 GCA_014380105.1 Candidatus Melainabacteria bacterium | reverse complement strand
GCATCGCCAAACGGAATTGACCTTTCTGCGCTCAATTCAATTCCGACTCCTGGACTAACAGCGCCAAACGCCCCTGCGGCAAGCGTTGACGGAATCGACCCGAACATCCGCAATATGATGAACGAGTTGAATTCAATTCCTTCGCCTTCTGTAGGCGGTTCGGCATCGGCGCCTCAGCCGGTTCCTGCCGACGCGCCACAATGGATGAAAAATTACGCTCAATACCAGTCTAGTATTACATCATCGCCTGACAAACCATTTGGTGCACCAGAAGCTTACACACCAAGTAATCGTGACAAGCCAAACACTTCTTCCGGCTATTTGATGATTGCAGTGCTTGTTATAGTGATGATGGGTGGCTTCTTTGCGTTTGTCACAATGACCAAGCCAGCTCCTGTTCAGTTTAATGATGGCACGACTCCGTCCAGTACAACGTCTACGACATCTACCTCACCAACTTCCCCATCATATGCTGAGTCAACGCCTATCGCTCCGGGCTCACCAAATTACTCTTCTCCAGCACAGACACCAATTCAAAATCCGAATGGGCTGCCTAATCCGCAGCCATAAAGGATTAAGAGCAAGCACAGAGCTGTAACTCCCTTACACTGAGTTGCACGGACTTTTGTATGTAGTGTAGATATCGGCGACCGAGCAGGAACCGATAGACTTCTGGGCAGTCTTCCAGGCAAACACCCGGGGACGCTCAAGAGGACATTTTATGTACACACCAATTGATTGTCTGAACGGTCTTTTGCGCGGCGAAATTTCAGCTGTAGAAACTTACAGTCTTGCACTGAAGAAATTAGACACCAGCGCGTTCTCATCTACACTAATGAAGTGCCAAATGGCGCACCAAGATCGTGTCGTAAAACTGCGAGACAAGATTTGCGCGCTGGGCGGAAAGGCTTCTGAAGATTCCGGACCGTGGGGATCATTTGCAAAATTTCTCGAAGCTTCAGCTGCCACCATTGGTGACAAAACTTCTATCGACCTTCTTGAAGAAGGCGAAGACCACGGGCTAAAAATTTATCGCGATGAATTCGTCAAGTGTGATGATGCTGGCGTTCGCAAGCTAATCCAGAACGAATTATTGCCAAACCAGGAACAAACACATACCGAAATGTGCATGCTCAAGAAAATTATTCACTAAGGAGAAATGCATGAAGGTTCACGAGTATGAAGGCGACTCTAAAACAAAATTACAAGAGTTGATCAAAGACATCAAAATTGCGATGCTCACGACTGTCAATGAAAACGGGCAGCTCAGAAGTAGACCGATGGCGACTCAGGAAGTGAATCTCGATGACGCGCTATGGTTTCTAACTGATACGAACGCAGCGAAAGTGTCTGAAGTCAGTCAGCAACAACAAGTCAATCTTGTTTATATGGACGAGAAGTCGCAAAAATATGTTTCGATTTCTGGCACCGCTCAAACTTTTAGAGATCAAAGCAAAGTTGAAGAGCTCTGGAATCCGCTACTCAAAGCATGGTTTCCGAAAGGTCCCGAAGATCCATTGATTGCAATTATGAAAGTGAAACCAGAATTTGCAGAATATTGGGACGCACCATCAGGGACACTCGTCCAATTATTTGGAATGGTGAAAGCAGTTGTCTCTGGTACTGCTTACGAAGGTGAAGGCACACAGCACGAGAAAATCAAATTCTCTGAAACTGCCTGAGCGTCTTTAACTACTTACATTTCGATTTACAGCAAAGCTGCGTTTATCATTGCCAAATCGCCTCAATGCTTCAACATCACACATAAGATTTCATAGCTTCCGGAATATCATTCTCAGAAAATTCGATATTCAATATGTCACTATTTTCTCGCCGCACAACGATAGCCGAACATCGGCAATTAGAAACAACTTCGTTGGAGACGCTTCCTAATATGGCACGTTCAAAACCAGTTTTTCCATGTGAACCAATGATGATCATATCTGCCTGCCATTCGTTAGCAGTCTTGAGAATTTCCGGCGCTGGCTTCCCAGAATAAATCACTTTCGATACCACTGCAGCAGGAAATTCCGCATGCAATTGATCTGAGACAGAGTCTACAAGGCTCTTGGAAAATTCAAATTCATCTCCCGAATTTGCAGGAGTAGTACCATTTTGCTCAATAACAGATATAACCTTGAATTCGACAGAATGCGGCCACTGATGCTTTAAAAGAAAGTTCAAAATTGCGTCGCCAAAAAGAGGGTCAGAAACTGCCACCAAAACATTCATATCAATACCTCAAAGCTTGCTATGACCAATCTAACTCTTAGATAAGTAAGCCGTATCATCCATCGTGACTAGTTCTTAAGAACTGACACTTCTTTTGGACGATGTGTGATCACCGGAATGCTGCCAAGCTAGAAAAGTGTTCAACATTCGCAGGTGAGAGTGAATATGAAAGTGTTAATTGCCGTAAACGATCCCGACTATGCAAGGGAGATCACAGCGTTTGTGCTGAAACATTCTTGGGCGCCAGAGACGGAATTTAGGGTCTTGGCAGTAAATGAAGACATTCGTATTGGAAGCCTACTGGCATTCTTGCCGGGTCCGATTTTAGACGATTTGATGCTTAAGACCCAAGATTTAGAGAATCAAGTTTTAGAGGACACGGCTAAAGCGCTGACCCAAAATATGGAGAACATGATAGTCAGCACGAAAATCAGCAAGGGTTTTCCTAAGGAAGAGATACTTTTAGAAATAAAGGAATGGCAGCCAGACGTTTTATTCGTCGGCAGTCATGGACGAAAGGGTCTAGACCGCGTTCTCCTTGGCAGTGTTTCTCAATATTTAGTCTCGAACGCACCGTGCTGAGTAATCATTATCCGAGCAGCACAGATACCCAGCCTGAAGTCAGAGGAAAGCGAACGACCAAAGAGCCTCACCCTCATCTAACAAACATCTACAGACTAAAAGTAAACTCAAGGATTTTGAGTTTACTTTCTAACGGAGGCGCAATGCAGCCGCCGCTGCCATTGATAGAAGGCAGGTGGAACAGCTTTCCCTAGCGTACAAAACTTTGCCTTTGGCCGCACACTAGCCATGATTGATTGAAAAACGGAATGCGCTGCCTTTCCCAAATTCACTCTCACACCAGATGCGACCGCCGTGACCTTCGATAATCTTGCGACTCAAATACAGACCTAAGCCTGTACTAGCATAGTAACGACCAGCAGAACCAGCTTGCCAAAATCTTTGAAATAACTTAGGCATATTCTCCTCAGAAATTCCTTTACCGGAATCTTCAACTGAAACAATCGTTCGGCCCTCTTCCTCAGTGAGCACAACCAGAATTGTTCCGTCGGTCGGAGTAAATTTTAAAGAATTATCGATGAGATTCTGAACAACCCGACGAATCTCGGTCTCATCTATCAAAACAGATTTAGTAGTTAGAGGAAGTATCGCTCTCAATTCAACTTTCTTTTCTTTAGCGAGTGGCATAATCTCAGTTACTAACTGAGAAATCGTATTGGAAAGATTGCAAATTTTGAGATCCATTTCCTTGACGCCGCTATCAAATCGATAGACATCTAGCAAGGTCTGAACCAATCCGAACAAGGTCGTATTACTCTGAAACATTGTTTGCAGAATCTCTTTCTGTTCTTCGTTCAGAGGTCCGAAATCTCCCTCGAGCATAAGTCTTACAGCTCTATTAGCTGCTGAAATTGGAGTTTTCAAATCGTGCGTCAAAGTGGCAACAAAATCCTCGCGCTGCTGTTGAAGCAAAACCCGATCGGTGACATTTGCGAACATCGCCACCAAACCTGTAGTAATGCCGTCTAAATTTTTGACTGGCCAAACCGCTAAATCCCAATAGGTTTGTTCCAATCCAATTTCGTGCGTAAGAGTAAGCGGTATGGCAGTTTTTCGGCACGGTAAGCCAGTATGCATCACTGTGATAAACGGCTCTTTCGTTAAGCGCGGAGCCACTGCAAACAATTGCTTTCCAATGACATTGATGCGATTAGAGGCCGACATCGTCTCAACGAATTCTTCATTGCATTCAGAACAAATAAAATTATCATCAAGACTGACGATACCAATTGGAGAACTCTCAAGAATGCTTTTGGTGACCCTTCTCTCCGTTTCCAGCTCTTGAATCGCATCTCTATGCTTTTTGATAGCTTGCTCTTTTACGCTGATATAGCTTTCAATCGCCAAACCCATGTCAAAGAAAATTAGCTTCATCAAAGTTTTTGAGTGCTCAATCATTTTGACTGAGTCGTCATTGCTGCGCTCACTCAATTTTGGCAAAAGCCAACTTACGGCGCGGTTGTATGCCCCGATGTACCATTTTGGATCAAGTTCTATTCGATGATGAGTCGAACCTACTCGCAGACGATCATTCACATAATCGTCATCATAAGCACCTTTAGCGAGACGAAGAAAATACTGTTTCTGTGCTTCACGTGCGTACTGAATAATCCGTTCGTTAGGGAAAAAACTGCGGGTCTCCTCGAACGAAAGAAAATGCTGATACATGCTGTCCATGAGTTCATCAATACTCTCTTCCATAATTTCATCGATATCGCGGACCAATTCCGGATCAATACTTTCGAACTCAAGCCACTGTTTTCTTTTTACAATCTCTTCGGCAGTGAGCCGGGCAGCAAGAATTTCTGGCTCTAGATAATCGTTACCGTTCATATTTCTCTCGCTGCAAAAATGTCAACTGGCTACTGAATCTTGTTTGAGGAGTATATATAATGAGGGCTCCTCAAGAATGAGACAGAAAGTGGAAGATAGTAAAAATAACGATTCGAAAGTTATCAAGATACTTCTAGTTGAGGATCACGCCCTCACCAGAATTGGCATTAGAACCGTACTTAAGAGAACAGCGGACTTGAAAGTGATCGGCGAAGCGGCAAACGGCGAAGAGGCTGTATCTGCAGCTGCGTCTCTCTCTCCGGACGTTATTTTGATGGACGTCGGCATGCCCGTTCTGGACGGCATACAGGCCGCAAAACGAATTGTTGGGAGTGGAAGCACTGCAAAAATTATTATGCTTACGCAACATGACAACAATGAAGATATTTGGGCGTCACTTTCTGCGGGCGCCAGTGGATATTGCCTCAAAGACGTCGAAGAAGAGCGGTTATATGCGGCAATCCGGACAGTATTTGCAGGTGATGCCTGGCTTGATTCTGGTATTGCGTCAAAAGTTCTGAAAATGTACGCAAACAATTCTCCAGTCCAGCCAAAAGAACAACAAGGACAAATGCTTGAACCCGAATTAGTTGAAGCACCAAATACAAAGGCGATAGACAAGCGAACACCTGTAGAATCGGAAGCTGCACCAGTAAAGGTATATGTTCCTGATAGACCATACGCCGAACCACTCTCACCTAGAGAATTAGAAGTATTGACACTTATTGTAGACGGCCTATCAAACCAGCAAATTTCAGATAAGTTGCTAATTTCGCTTCCAACCACTAAGACGCATGTTCGAAATATTCTAAACAAACTGGCAGTCGACGATAGGACGCAAGCTGCAGTACACGCAATGCGCCGCGGACTTGTTTAGTTCTTAGTCGCTTATTATTTTCGACCACGAAGACAGCGATTGAGGTCTAATTCTTTCGATGATTTTTGACTATATCAATTGAGCAATTGCTGCGTTTTGCAATGCTTTCAGACACACTACCGAGGAAAAGCTTCGATATTCCAGCCCTTTGATGCGTCCCTAAAAATATTAAGTCCGCGTCCCAGATGTTTGACTCTTCAATGATCGTTTGGCGGATTTCCCCAGAAAGAACATCGCCACTTACGACAGAAGATTGAATTGCATTCTGTAACGATTGAACAAGCTGCTCTACATGCTTTTTTCGCAATTCCAAACATTCACGCTCAGCCGCAACAACTTGCTCGGCAGCGGCCGGTGTGATGATCTCGCTTCCAAAATAGGCAACGGGCTCAACAACATTGATAATTCTAAACTGGCTGTTTTCAGGCCATGTTCGTGCTTCCACTGCATCGATCACTTCTTGAGCGCCTTGGGATTCATCAACAGCAATTAGTACCTTCATCTCCGCCCCTCCACAGTTTGCTAATCAAAATTATCAGCGAAGTACGAAATGGTTTTATCGTTCTTTAGGCTTACCTGAACAAATTTATTCCTGCGGACGATACGGTAGTCCCTTGGTTGAATCATCATTGTCCTGAGTCCGAATTGCACAAAGGAGCAGCGCGATGCCACATTCGCAAACAGACAAAATATTTGACCAGGATGCACCCTGCAAAATCCTGATCGCAGTGGACGACAGTGATGCGGTACCTCTTATCGTTGAATTTGTAGCTAAATACAATTGGAAGGAGAACACCGAATTCCACGTTATCAATGTTATGTCTTCCGTTCTCCTAGATCATCCAATGGCTTCATATCCATTGTTTATAGAAACAATTGAGAAGGACATGAAAGAGCTAGCAGAGAAGCTTTTACTGAAAGTAATGATAGAACTTCAGCAAAGTCTTCCTGAACACAAAATATTCGCAAACATAACTGAAGGTCAAGCTGCGGAAACCATAATTGAAGAAGCCGAAGCAATCGGGGCAAAAATGATCGTGATTGGCTCTCATGGAAAAACAGGATTTAAGCGATTTTTGCTTGGGAGCGTTTCAGGAGCAGTTGTTTCGCATGCACCCTGCGACGTTATGGTAATTCGCATTCCAAAAGCAATTACTCAAGAAATCAAAGACAAGCAACCTGCAGCTGCAATTACTCGAAAATAGATCTAAGCATGCTTTGAGGAACAAACTTTGTATGCCATGTTCGTAATAATGGGTCTGCTTCTGATTTTCATTGCAAGTAGGCTCAGCGCACAAGTGATTGGAAGCGACATCTCATCTTTGATTCTATTTCTCGTCGCTACATTTCAAGGAAGCTTTCTTTTCATCTTTGGAGCGTTCATATGTTGGGTGCACGAAGAGCCAGATACATGGTTTTAGTACAAGCACTAGCGTCTTTCGGACGATACTCTATCGCTGACTCAAGACGACAATGTAGTTATAAATGTGTCCTGAAGGAGCGTAATGCCGATACTCAAACAAAGATCATGCAATCTGCAGAAGTCATTATTGAAGAAGCAAACAAAATGAACGCTGACTTAATTCTTATGAACGATCCCGAAAGAACGGCTGTCAAATCAATTACGCCCACAAGCATTTCAGGATAGACGGCTACACCTGAGCCATGCAACATAATTCTTGTTTGAAGCGAGGAGATACAATGAAGATACTAATTCCTGTCGATGAATCCGAATGCTCTGAATTGGCTCTCCAATCGGTTTTAGACCGTGATTGGGCAGTAGAATCACAATTTCGAATAATCAATGTCCACGAGCCGTTTCCATTTGCCGGAGTCGAGATGTATTCACCTCGAGCGGCCCAATCTGTGACCGATGCCGAAAAAGATTTAGTTAAAGAAAAGAGAGAAAGTATTGGGCGAACTGTTGAAAAATTTCGAATGAGATTTCCTTCTAACTCAGTAAGCGGTGACATATTAACTGGCGACATTCGGGAAACAATATTGAGTGAAGAAAGAGACTGGGGAGCCGATTTAATTGTGATGGGTTCTCACAAACGGAAGGGGTTAGGCAGACTTCTCCTCGGCAGTGTAGCTGAGAGTGTTGCCGGCAATTCCAGCTGCTCCGTGGAAATTATAAAAGAATCATTGCATATTGATGCCTCAGGCGAATCAAAAAACGAAGTAGATACAATCAGTAAAGGTGGTGAGTGTTTATGAAAATTGTAATCGCTGTCGACGATTCACTTTACTCAGCTAAAGTTCTAGAATCACTATCATTGCGCCAATGGCCAATTGATACGGCTTTCAAAATCATTTCAGTAGTGCAAAATGCCTCACCTTTCGAAAGCAAAAATGAAAACTGGAAGGAATTTGAAAAGCTAGCCTTTGACAGACGCAAACGATTAGCAATAGAAATTTGCACGCAAGGTAAAAACCTGTTTAAAGCTAGACTTCCGCACTGCAATGTTCACATAGATATTAGAGAAGGTGATCCGCGAGACAAAATCGTCGAGTCGGCCGTTGAATGGATGGCGGATAAAATACTTATCGGTGCACATGGGCGGGATCTGAGCGATCGCGTTTTGTGGGGAGGAGTGTCACGCGCAGTGGCAACAAACGCAAAATGCACCGTTCAGATTGTTCGTCCAGCGCGAGCGCATAAAGATGAAAAACAAAGTCATAAAGAGGCCGTCATTGTGATTTAGTAGCTTTCGAATTTCTCAGCAAATATGCGACCAACGCAACGTGCTCGCATATCCTTCAGCGTAAAACGGCAGTTGCGTTCCAGGCGTAGTAGCCTTAACGATTTCAATTTTCGAATCTACTGATTCCAAGGCAATCGTCCTAAAACAATTGCCATTCCGCAGCTGTTGGTAATTGCAGAAAACATCAATCCGATCGCCACAAAGCCTGAAAGACAAATCCAATTCGGATTTATAGAAGCACCGAGAACAAGACCAACAAAAACGAGAAAACCAGCAGTGAATCGCACCTGCCTCTCCATAGACCAGGGATTTCCCTTGCTGCGTTCGGTCGGCAAAGCACGCGTCGTCCAACCATGTAGTCCACCCTCGAGAACCTGGCAGTTCGGAAGTCCGGCGCCAGCAAGATTTTGTGCAGCTCGTTTTGCTCTGGCTGAAGAAAGACAAACTAAAACGACTGGCTTCTGATTGTCGAGTTCCCCTTTGCGCGAAATAAGCTCCGACAAGGGAATAGACTGCGAACCGACAATATGCTCGTGCCTGAACTCTCCAGGCTCTCTCACATCGATCACTTGAGGAGTTTGCTCGCCCTGAATCTGAGAGAAGAGAGATTCTGGGTCAATAAGCGCAACAGTTTCATTCATTCTCAAAAATCTCCAAAGCGGCCACCTGGCATAAGTGTTACACAACATGGAACATAGGGTCTCGACCTTAGTGCATAGTTATGAATTTGAAAAGCTCATACTAGAGGACTAGTCCTTTAGTCATCTTCACTTACTTCAAAGTCTGGGCTTTCGTCCCTGTATTTATAGCCGCCAAGTCCCACACCAACCAGACGAGTTTCTCCGTCCACTTTTTCAATTTCTAATGGTGCATAACCGCTCATTTCGAGAATGTAGTCTGAAAGGTCTCTCGAATGCGTAGTAATCCAAATTTGAGATTCATTTGATGCTTTTACGATCAAGCGAGCGAGAGGCTCGAAGAGGTCAGGGTGGATACTCGTTTCTGGTTCATTAATAACGAGTAGTGATGGGGGATTTAAACTGTGTAAAGCAGTTAGCAGGCACAGATATTGAAGTGTGCCATCGGATAGTTCTCGGGCTTCGAAAAGTCTTTCAATGTTTGGCATCGACATGAAAAGTTTCAGGCCAGACACTGTAGATTGAACGACAATATTGGCACCAGGAAACGCATCCTCCAGGCTGTCAAAAAAACTATGTTGGTTGCCGGAATGAATTATTGTGCCAACTGCAGAAACAAAGTCACTTGCATCATGCGCCATTGCTGGTGTCATTACTTCAAACTGGGCTTTTCGAAGTGGCGACTGAGCATCAGTGCGAAAGTGGTGATAGAAACGCCAATTGAGCAGTTCTTGCCGAATGGTAGAAAGCAATGGATATTTGTGCGGTTCACGGATGCTACTGAGAACGGAATCGTTGGACGGCACACGCATAGTGTAGTCAGACATAATTCCTTTAGAATCACGCACTTTTATTTCACTGCGCACACGTTTCATAGTTTGACTTTTGACACCACCTTTGAAGTGGTGCACGCTTTCAGATTTGACTTCTAAGTCCTTCTGAAACAGTTCGTGCTCGCTTGCTCGATAAATTGGCGGAATAGTGCCGCAGACCAAATCGTATTGCAAATCATCGAATTTTATGGACAAACCCATTTGGTATTTATCCGCTCCATAGTCTCCAGAGCGCATGACGGAGGGCATTCCACCTTCTTCAGCAATATTTCGAGCCAAACGTCCGTTAGCGGCTGAAGCCAATAAGTATATGGCGCGATATAAGTTGCTTTTCCCTGTGCCATTAGCACCGACTATCACATTTATGCGTTCGAGTTTTAGCCAGACATCTCTGACGGAGCGATAATTGCGAATGTAGAAATCGGTGAGAGACACTTATACCTCAGCTATCTTAATCGTCATTTTCTTCGTCCTGCAAGAAATAATAATCCTTAGACTCTCGTTGCTTTTTGACGCCTTTGTGACAGGTGGCTCCATCAATTTTCTCGAGTTCCTGAATGGATGATTCGTCCGAGCGCGATAGTAATTTTGCTAGTTCTCGCGAATGAGTAGTTAGGAGCACCTGAGAGTTTTCCGCAGCGGCGACAATCAGTTCGGACATTGGTCGAATGAGATCGGGATGAATACTAGTCTCTGGTTCGTTGAGAACTATAAAAGGGGCAGGTCTTGGAGAGAGAAGAGCCGCAAGTAGACACAGGTATTGCAGAGTTCCATCAGAAAACTCGCGCACACTTAACGAGCGAAACAAACCAGGTATCTTCATTTCTAAGTGAACAATTCCACGTTGCTCGATAATGTCCAGCGTAGAGTATGGGAATGCATTCTCTATTGCTTCATCCAGCTTTAATGGCTGGCCGACTGTCCTAATGGTTTGTAGAGTAGAGGCTAGATCTCGGCCGTCGTGACTGAGAACGTGAGTCAATGTCCCTAATTGTGGT
>JACMKL010000322.1 GCA_014380105.1 Candidatus Melainabacteria bacterium | reverse complement strand
TGGGAATGGAAAGTCCTGATGGTAGATGTGGGGGAGATGGAAATTGAACGCCCTAAAAAACAGAAACGTGACTACAGTGGCAAGCAGAAGCGATTGTGTTAAAAGTCAAGCTTTTTCCGCCGTATTCAGCTGCCAAGGCGTTCCCGTTTTCACCATGGCATTGAGGATGATCAACAACTTGTGCATACAAGCGGTCAACGCCACTTTCTTCAACTTGCCCTTGGCACAGAGCCGTTCATAGAAGGCTTTGATGACTGGGTTATAGCGCGTGGCGGCTAAGGCAGACATATACAGTGCCGCTCGCACTTGGGCCCGTCCACCCCAGATCACCCGTTGCCCACGCTTCTTGCCACTATCGCGGTTCAGCGGAGCCACCCCAACGAGGCTACTAATTTGCTTGTGCGTCAGCGTGCCCAGTTCTGGCAAGTTCACCAAGAGGGTGCTCGAAAGGACCGCACCGACACCTGGCACGCTTTGGAGCAAATTGACGCGTGCTAGCCAGAGTGGGCTTTGTTCAATGCCTTGCTTCAGTTGGGCTTCGAGGGCTTCTAAGCGCGTTTCCAACCAGGCAATGTGAGCTTCAATATCTTGCTGCATCGCACCGCGGACAGTCCCTAAGCGATTCTTCTCAGCCGTCAACATTTCCACCACTTGCCGTCGTCGAGCGACGATTTCTGCTAGTTGCTGCGACGCCGCATCAGCCAGGGGACGCACTGCGGGTTGCACGGCTTCGGCAAAATGCGCCAGCACTTGGGCATCGATCGCATCCGTTTTGGCGAGTTTTCCCGTCGCTTTGGCAAAGTCGCGTACCTGCCGTGGATTGACTACCGCAACAGGCAGTTGCGCGAGGGCTAAGGCAGCGGCGGCTGGGGCTTCTAGACCGCCAGTCGCTTCCATCACAACCAAAGTTGGTTGCAGTTGCTGTAAGCGTTGCACCAAAGCGGCAATGCCGGCTTCCGTATTGGCGACTTGAAACGCTTCTGCGGTTGGTCGAATGTGACCATCAAGTTGAGCCTTCGAAACATCAATCCCAACCCAATATGCGGTTTGATTCATGAGCTTTTTGGAGTAGACAGCATCCTTGTCGGACTCAAACTTGCACGATACGGAATCGAGGTTCCAGGCGATTGTTCGAGTTCAGTAGCCAAGGTGTGTAGTGACCCAAGCTTCTGCTCGGCTTCTAACAACCCAGTGCCAATCGGTCTACCACACTCTCTCAACATACAAGTGCAAACGGTCACTGAAGAAAGTTACACGAAAGAATCTTGGCTAGAGCGATCGCGGTTATTCCTTCATTTGCCACTTCAAACCTATCAAGTGGCAGCAGTTACGATCGCTAACGGTGGAGATAATATTAGTATCTATGTGCCGTTATTTGCTAACAGTAACCTGGCGGCAATGGGAGTCATTCTGAGTGTTTTTCTGATTATGATTGCTGTTTGGTGTGGTATTGCCTATTACCTCACCCGTCATGCTGTAATTGCCAGCTACTTTACCGCTTACGAACATCGGCTTGTACCCTTTGTTTTGATCGGCTTAGGAGTCCTTATTTTGCTAAACTCCTTTGAGCAATAACATATCGCTAAGTCCTCGCCTATGAACGTATTTACTGTTCCACTGCTTTACTGATCCATCTTTACGACCCACTGACCAGAAGCCGCAGCCCAGGTAGTGCCGTTGCAGTTAAGAAGATTACCAACTGCGCCGCTACAATGCTGGGACCCGATGGCAAATTGAAAGCGGCTGAAATTACCATGCCGCACAGAGCACTTAACGCTCCTAACCCTGCCGATAGCAAGACATAGTTTGTAAACGTGCGACTCAGCAACCGTGCAGCGCAAGCAGGGATTACTATAAAGGCACTTACCAGTAAGACCCCGATCGCCTTGATGGAAACACCCACAACTAGCGACAGCAGGACAATAAATGCGGTGCGATGAGCAGACACCGACACGCCACGGGCGATCGCCAATGGTTCATGCAGCGTTAATAAGATCTGCGTCCGCAAGGTCAGCCCAACAAACACAACACAGACGATAAGCAGCAAGCTACTAAAGACTAAATCGAGTTCTCGGACTGCAAGAATATCGCCAAACAAAAGGTTATTGAGTCCTCCTTTGTACTGCTTCACAAAGCTAAGGATGATGATGGCGATCGCTAACGATGAGGAATAAATAATGTTTAGCAACGCATCCGTCCATAAGCGGGTTCGTTCTAGCAAATACGTCACACCCAGCGCAAACAAAACAGCCGATGGAAGCAGTACTACAGATGGATCGATACCCATCAGTAAGCCAATGCTGATACCAAGCAGGGCTGAATGTCCTAGTGCATCACTGAAAAAAGACAACTGGCGCAAAATCGTAAAGCTACCCAGCATGCCACCCATCAAACCTGTGAGAATGCCGCCGATGATGGCTCGTTGCATGAAAGGAAATTGAAAGAGTTCAACGACGCGAGTGAGTTCGGC
>JACMKL010000321.1 GCA_014380105.1 Candidatus Melainabacteria bacterium | reverse complement strand
CGGAGATACTGCGATTAAATGGGTATGCCACCTCGGCATTCGGTAAATCCCATGAAACCGCCGTTTGGGAGGTTAGTCCATCCGGACCAACTGATCGCTGGCCGACTCGTAGTGGGTTCGATAAATTTTATGGCTTTATCGGTGGCGAAGCTAATCAGTGGGCACCAACAATTTATGACGGGCTTAATCAGATTGAAACTCCAAAGGACCCTGACTATCACTTAATCCCTGATATGACCAAACAAGCGATCAGTTGGATGAGTTACGTCAAGGCACTTACTCCGGAAAAACCCTTTTTCATGTACTTTGCGCCGGGCGGCACCCACGCTCCTCACCACGTGCCCAAAGAATGGATTGCTAAATACAAAGGTAAATTTGATCAAGGTTGGGACAAGGTACGCGAGGAAACTCTTGCACGACAAAAAGCTCTAGGCATGGTGCCCCAAGATACAACCTTGGCACCCAAACCACCTGGTATCAAAGACTGGGATAAGTTAACCCCTGACGAACAGAGCCTTTTCGCAAGTGAAATGGAAGTATTTGCTGCTTATGGCGAATTCACTGATCATAATGTCGGCAAGCTGATTGATTCCATCGAAAAAAGTGGACAACTCGATAATACTCTTGTCTTTTACATAGCTGGCGATAATGGTGCTAGCGCCGAAGGCGGCTTTAATGGTCTTTTCAATGAAATGAGCTATTTCAATGGTGTACCAGAAACGGTTGCAGACATCCTTAAGCATCGCGACGAACTTGGGGGTCCAAAGTCATATGGACACTATGCAGCTGGTTGGGCTGTTGCTGGCGATACACCTTACACTTGGACAAAACAGGTAGCCTCTGATTACGGTGGTACTAAAAACGGTATCGCAGTGCATTGGCCAAAAATGATTAAGTCGAAAGGCGAGATCCGTTCTCAATTTCATCACGTCATCGACATCGCTCCGACCATTTTGGAAGCTGCCGGTTTGCCTGAACCTAAAGTAGTGAATAGCACAACACAAACTCCTATTGAGGGGACTAGCATGTTGTATACACTTAATGATGCAAAGGCGAAAAGTCACCACGTCACTCAATATTTTGAGATTTTTGGCAATCGTTCAATTTTTCATGATGGATGGTTGGCTGGAACCGTACACAAGGCACCATGGCAATCCAAGCCGAGTGTGACACTGGCCGATGATAAGTGGCAGCTCTATGACACCACTAAAGACCACAGTCTCCAAAATGATTTGTCGGAGAAAATGCCAGAAAAACTTAAAGAGTTGAAAGCGCTCTTTATGAGTGAAGCAACGAAATATAGCGTTTTGCCACTCGATGATCGCATGTTAGAGCGGCTGAATGCGCAACTTGTTGGACGCCCAGACTTGATGACAGGGAGGACTTCGCTTGTTCTTCATGAAGGGATGACAGGATTGTCAGAGAATGTATTTATCAATATAAAGAATAAGTCTTTCTCTATTGTTGCAGACACCCAAATACCTGGCGGTGGCGCCGGTGGTGCCTTGTTGGCTCAGGCTGGACGCTTTGGCGGATGGAGCTTATATGTGAAAGATAGTAAGCCTTGCTTCACTTACAACTGGCTTGGTGAGGAGCGATATACGATTGCCTCAGACAAGCCTCTGCCAGCAGGCGCCGCAACTATTCGCTTTGAATTTGCATATGACGGTGGTGGTGCCGGAAAAGGCGGGACGGGGACAATTTTTGTTAACGACCAGAAGGTTGCCCAAGGACGTGTCGACAAGACCCAAGGATTCTTTTTCTCCGCTGACGAAGGTGCCGATGTCGGTTGCGACCTCGGTACACCAGTCATCGAAACTTGCCCGTCGCCTTTCAAATTCTCTGGCAAAATTGACAAAATAACTGTTGATTTCAAACCAACATCAGCATCAGATAAAGCTGAGAGCGACAAATTACATCGAGAAGGCACACTAAAAAAAGCTATCTCTGATTAGGTTTACGCTGCCTGCAAGTCTTTCTAGGAGTTAATAATGAAACGTACTCTAAGCATCGCTTTCTTTGTACTTATGGCAACATCGGGTCTACTAAATGTCGATGCTATGGCGCAGACAGAAAATGCGCCAGGGAACGGCACCATTAGCATGACACTCTACCCGGTCGTTCGTGAGCTCGATGGCAATCAATATCTGATTACTCCTTCAGGCAAGAAAGTGACTGTTCCCGGTCTAGTCATCGCACCAAATGCGACCCAAGTACCTGTCTATAGAGATCCAGCTAACCATTTCTGGTATACGGCAATGAACGGGCAGCAAATTGCTGTCACTCCGCAGCAACTCGAAGCCGTGCAATCGCAAATAAACGCACAGTCCGGAGGCGGCGGTATGCCACCGCAGACGATGGCGCCAGCGCAATCGTTTTATACTTCCACTCCTGCTTATGCTGGCGGTTTTAACGGTGTTCCATACGGTACACCGATGAATATTGAGAGTCCTGGAAAATTTAGTTATTCGTCCCCGGATGGCAGCAAGCAGTTTGTCACACCGACACCTCAGGCGAGCGCGCAATTTAGCCAATGGCAGCAACAAGTTCCTTATGGACAAATACCACCATACAGTCCAAACCAGAGCGCACCGAATGCGCAAAGTTCCTCCCAAAATCAGACTTCTGCTCAAAAACAAGGCGGACAAAGTCGCATGGACTTAAGGCGTGACAATCGTGCGCAGCGACTTGAAAATCGCTCGCAAGCTCAATCTAAAGACGCCACAGCAGATCAGGCTGCTGCAAACTCGAAGATGCAAGCCGGTCAAACACTTGGTACCGGATTTGATGCTCGTCGCTCGGCCCGCGAGACCCGCAGAGCAAAACGTGAAGAGCGACGCGCTGATTTTCTCAAAGACAACTGAGAGCGAACGCAGTTAATCGCTAACGTGCGACAACTACTTCCGATTTCAATTTCGCAGCGAATTCTTTGTAAGATCCTTTTGCGATATCGTCCAAGAAATTGAGTTTAGGTGCTGGCTGCCAGCCTAATTCGCGGCGCGCTTTCTCATTTGATGCGCGATTTTCAAACTGCAGGAAATTTGCTACAAAAGGTCCAATCATTTCGCT
>JACMKL010000036.1 GCA_014380105.1 Candidatus Melainabacteria bacterium | reverse complement strand
GGATTCTCGAATATTTGTTTTACCGTCACTCGCGAAACATAACCGGAGACATTTGCCGTGACGCTGGTGTGTGTCAGAGGGCACTGACCGAGAGTTTTGCCGCCCCCAATCATTGCCATCAGCGTGCCGGAGCCCTGTCCCGCAAACTTGCTTGCCTGACTGTCTTTCGGGCTTTTGGCTGCGGGTGCCGCTTGCCGTGCAGCGCCTACATGCAGCGCCTGCTGTGCGTTGACAGTAAGCGGCATTGTAGTGCTGCATAAGGTTGCCACTGCTGTAGGAACGAGAAGGGCTCCCCTCAAAATAGACTTCATTGTTATATCCTCGCAAACGCCACGCGACCGGTTTTGACCATAGACTGAGCGTATCCTCATCGGTCTGCCGGATGTATAGGGTTTCTCCTAGACCGACCTTGGGTTGAGCCATGAACCTTGTATACTGCCATCCAATAAAGCGTTCGGAGGCTTGTACTTGATGTCCTTGTTCAAAACGGCGGTTATCTCCTTTACATTGATGCTTTCAGCGTCAAATGTTTTGCCTGCATTTTCCGTCAGCGAAAGTTTGTTGCCATTGGAATATCAGAATGTTGAGTTGAAGAAACTTGCGGGGCTGGACAATTCAATTGATAAAGAACAATTGAAAGTAATTCTTTCTGACCTCGTCGCGCATGGAACGTTATCGCTGCGCCGTTATTCGAGCGGTGGTCATTCTGCAGTGACGATTGCCGAGCCGAAGAATTTAGAATCAGCTATAGATGGAATGCTGATTATGCATTGGGACCGCGACAACGTGATGCAAGCGTTGGCTGAATATCAGGTGAGTGAAGAAGAAGCCCTGCGCACCCGCTTGAAAGTTCCGAAAGACGCATGGCGCAAGGGTTTATTTGCTTCAATAATACACCACTCTATGTACAAGTCGCGCTTCATCGATATCATTGAAGGCAAAGCTGGTGCGCACGACTACACAAAACGTCCGCATATTCGCTACAACCCAATCAGCCTTTCTGAAGTTCCCGATCAATGGGGACACGCTCAAAATGATGCTATGGGCTATTTGTTATTCATGTTGTTCTACACAGCAAACGAAAGTAAAGTCGAACTCAATGCTGAAGAAAAGAACGCGATGACTGATTTTGCAGTCTTGGTACCAAAGTTCTTTGAGAAAATAGAAGCATGGAAAGATTTTGATTATGGTGCCTGGGAAGATAAAAAGGCTGAGCACGCGTCGTCGATTGGCTGTGTTCTTGCCGGTCTTCGCGAAGAAAAAAAATATGTCGATAAGCATGGTGCTTTCACCAAAGCGTTTGGCGGTAAGACCTACACCGTAGATGGTGCGTTGCTGGCGAAATTGATCAAAGAATGCGAAACGAAGTTAGCTGAAATTTTGCCGAATGAATTTATTCGTTCTGATAAAGAAGACAAACGCGCGGACGCAAGCGTGGACCGCAATGCTGACGCTGCCTTGATCAACGCTTTGTTTCTTGGCGCAGTCAGCGGTCAACCTCTGGTCGACGAAGCGATGCAAGAAAAAGTGTTGCAATCAACCATTTTGCATCTCGCGCGTCCAATTGGATTTGCTCGCTATCCATTTGATATTTGGGATGGTCGAGTTGACCGCAAAGACTTAAAGCCAAATCTCGAAGAAGCCCAGTGGTCGCACGTCGCCCCGATGATGTCGGTAATTTACGGCGATATGTATCGTCGCACTAAAAAGAAAATCTATCTTGATTGGCAAGTCTTATTCTTCAAGCGTGCAATGACCACAGTCAACTCGCGCTGGAGAATTCCGGAAGCATACATCGTGGATCCTAAAACACGCGCTTGGGTTTCAGACGCCAATGAACCTCTCGCATGGGCTCAGGCTGTCACTATCATGGCAATGGTGTCGATGGAGAAGAGTTTGAATTTGCCGAAGGAAAAATAAGGAATTAGCCATTCTAATTTCTTACCTTCTTAGAAGTCGTCCCTTTTCGTCTCGGTAGTCTCCACCTGGAATTCCTTGCCCACTACCGCTTCCGTATCCTCCTGGAAGTGGTTCTGGAAATCCACTATGGTCGCGAAGCTTGTTGCTTCTATTTCTCAGCGTCTTGTCAAAATCACCAACATTAGGTGTGTGGAAACCTGAATTCGTTGGTTTCATTTTCGGAGAAGCATAGAAATGTTGTTGGTTGGAACGATTGAGTAAATCTACTTTTCTCGGTTCTTCCATGTAATGAAAATCTGTCGCTTTTAAAACGGTATCAATCTTAAGATCGCGAGTGGCAATAGGTTTTTTTGTGTAAATTAGGGTCAAATTTTCGTTGCTATTTTGTTTGTCGCTCTGTATTTCGAACTCGATAGTATTTTTACCTGTAAGTCTATTGCCTGGCACTATGTCAGTGGTGGTTTTCACTCCGTGAAAACGTTTGCTCATAGATTGAATCACGGGATTGGGATAACCTGGAATCTTTTCTTCGGCCGTACACGGCGACATTCCGAGCAGGAAAATCCATAAGAGAGATGGTAATAGCATATGAATGGATAAGGTGCGCTTATTCTTGTGCATGCTTTTGCAACGCCTTGGGTTGGTAGATTCCCTTAAAACGAGTTGCGTCAAAATCACCTAGCATCCGTGTGTGTTTTCTCCATTGCATGATCCGCCTTGGTCGAGGGGAAGTTTCAATATCTGCCCGTGCCCAAACCGGTGCCGGCGTCCATGCTGGTACTTGAACTTCTATTGGCGCTGGAAAATATTTGAAATCGGTGCCAGTCAAAATCGTTCCAACCTTCAGAATGCGTGTTGCCTTTGGATGGTCTGAATAAAGTAAAACGCCTGTTTCGTTTTTGCCTTTCTTTCTTTTGTTGGTTTCGAATTCGGCTGTGTTTTCGGCGGTCAGCTCGTCCCCGGCATTTATCTCACTCGTCGTCTTCACGCAGAAATATCCACTATGTGAGGGCGCTTTGTACTCGGGATAAGGATATTCTGGAATTTTCTCTTCAGCCGCACATGGAGATGGTGCAAGACAGAGAAAGAACAAGAGAAATTTTTTCCATGAGAGTGTGGGTTCTGT
>JACMKL010000320.1 GCA_014380105.1 Candidatus Melainabacteria bacterium | reverse complement strand
TGACAATAAGTTGCTTCAGGTCACACCGTCTGAAAAATCCGAGAAAAACGATCAATTTGACCTCCCATCTCTGTGGAGTGGCGTATCTGCTCTTCAAGGAAAAGCAACTGAGCTTCCGCAAAGTATGCTAGCGGCCGGTTTGCCTAATGCTGACGAGTTGCTCCAAGGTTTAGGCAAGCAGTTCAATCGGACCTTAGATGAAGCGCAGACAGTTTTCGACTCCACCAACACAAAGTTGGCTGGTCATTTTGACGCTCCACTAACACAAACACAGAAAATGGACTCAATCGAGCAGAGCATGTCTCGAGTTTTTGCACAGAATCGCAGCACCTCAACAGATCTAGATATGAATAAAGTGAATTCAGATTTTCTGGGCGGATATCTTGGTAAAAATACCTTTGCAGCGCCCATGAATGATGACTCGTATGCAGCAAATGCAACTCGCTCCTATGAGCGACTTTTGATGGCGAGATTATCGACTCAAGGGGGAAGCATTTCCCACGAAAAACTTTTGAAAGAGGCAATCAAAGCCTGTGATGGTGACGAAGCAATGGCGGTTCTCACATTGGCCAACTTTACGAAAAATCTCGCTTCTGTAGAGCGAAATCAGGCTGGAGTAATAGATCGACCATTGAATACTTGGCCGGAAAATACTTATCAAACATCTAAAGCCAAGCAAGTCTTCTCTCGCATCGAAGGATTCGCCGACAATCCGAATCAACGCTACGATCGCGAAGGGTCTTTGTATCACTTTTATGGTGCAATGGCTGCTGAATATCTTGCTGGTTTGGGCGGTGTCGGGGTCACGCTCGAGAGAACCGTCTTTGCCAAGAATGACGGCATCGAAAATGCCGCCGGAGTTCTTGGAGTGAAAATTGCACAGAAAGCGGTTTATTCCGAATTGCAAACTCCAGGCTCAAACATGATGAGACCCAGGTAGCCGGTAAATTAGTCTTTCGATTTCTCAGTCGCTGGCGCAGTGCCTTTGATCGGTCCATATTTTAAGAATAAAATGACCAGCAAATTATTGAGGGTGTGCGCCACAATTGGTGCCCAGAGCGAATGAGTGCGGTCCATCAAAAGACCTAAAAACACGCCGACTGCTGCTGCCCAGATACCATATGTCAGGTATTTAAAAGTAGGCATATGGAAAAAACCAAACACTGCTGCCGCAATCCAGATATTGAAATCCAACTGAAGTGCGCCGCGAAAAAAGACTTCTTCGCAAAATCCGGATAATACAGAAAGCAGCACTATGTCGAAAGGCTTAGCCTCCGCGAAGACTGGTGCCAACTCGTTGAGCGCAATTTCTTTCATTGAAAGAAAAATACGCTTACCGGCGTTTGGCTTAATCGATATCTCAAGAAGATGTGAAAGTGTCATCAGCAGTGCCGATGAACCGACCAAAAGAAGTCCTGCTCCGGCGCCAATTATCATGTCTTTGGAGCGTGGTATCAAAAATGGTGCCAGATCAACTTCGGCGAGATAACACCATAGAGTTGAAAAAAGGAGCAATGCGCCATAACCGTAGAGCCCAATATTAAGTAGAAGCTGACGTTCAGGACGGAAGTTTTGCATCAGGAAACATAACCTCCGGCTTGTACTTCAGACCCTCAATGCGTCTCATCAGTCCAACATACTGAGAGCCGCGGCAAGCAAACATCAGATCGGACGAATCGGCGGTAGAAACTGTTGGTGTGGCGCCCTCATTCAAAGTTTCGCCATCTGCGTTTTCAGCAGGCGCATCAATATCGATGAAGCGACCGAAATAAAGCTCTGCTATACGCTCTTCATCGAGTGCAGTTTTTCCGACTCCCAGGGCAGTTGAAAGGTCTGTGAAAAGGGTCGCCAGTGTTCCAGCCTTTGCACAACTCTCGAGCGTTTCTAAGGTGACTGAATCTTTGATCTCGAATTTGCCGGCTTTTTCTCTGACCAATTTTGATAGTGTTCCGCCCACTCCCAGTGTTTCACCCAGGTCTCTGGCAATTGAGCGAATATATGTCCCTTTGCCGCAAGAGACTCGAATCGAGACGACCGGCGGTTTTATGTCGACTTCGTCGAGCTTGTGAATATAAACTGTCCGCACTGGTGTATTTTCCGGCGCGCTGCCGTTGCGCACCATGTTGTACATGCGCTTGCCACCAACTTTGATGGCACTGATCATCGGTGGGTGCTGCTGAATTTCGCCCCGAAATTGAGGCAACTTCTCGCGAATGGCTTCGACCGTCAGGTGTGACGCTTCTCGCTCTTCGATTGTCTCG
>JACMKL010000319.1 GCA_014380105.1 Candidatus Melainabacteria bacterium | reverse complement strand
TCCTCTTCTTCCTTCGCCAATTTAAGTAGTCCTAGGCAGGCAAAAGTTCCGGCGAGAAATGAGCCACGATCGTCAAAATTAAGTAGTACTGTTGCCAGAATGCCGCTAAATGCGGTACTCATGGTGCCTTTTTGATCAAAAGCTTTCTTCTCGAAAATCCAGTCTATGAAGCGCTTACCTTCGTATTCTTGCTGTTGGAAATATTGCAGATAACGCTTTCCGCGTTTTTCAAAAAAGCCAATATTGCCTAAGGCTGCAAGCACTACACCAACATACACAGATTCTGGAGAAGCGGAGAATTCCTCAAACATTAGCTAGATCCCCCTGCTTTTGAGGTGTCGCTTCCAACTTTTGCGCATTTAAAAATTTCAGAATATACGAAGCGCAGACGTGTGCACCTTCGTCAATAAAAGGAAAATGGTCTTTTTCAGGGAGGACGACCAGCTGCGATTTCGGAATTAATTTGTTTAAGCGATAGCCCATGTCCACGGGTGTTTCGCTATCTCTTTCGCCCCACAATAGAAATGTTGGGCAAGTGATTTGTCTTGCATCATCAGATACATCTTCATTGACCGTTTTTACAAGAATGTTTTTTAGTGTGCCAGCATTCCTGTAATCTCGCGACGCATATCTTGGCACAAACCACGTGTCGAATGATTTTGTATTGAATGTCGAATCTGACCATTTAAGAAATTTTGACAAGTATTTTAGTGCTTTGCCGCGCCAAAGTTTTTTGCCGGTCTGGATGTTTTTCAATCCACCTGAATTGATTAGAATTAGTGTGTTGATGCGTTTTGCATGACGAGCAGCCATTCTAATGCCGACCCGACCACCAAATGAATGTCCAATTACGATCGCATTTTCGATTTTCAATTGTTCGAAAAGTGTGTCGATAGCTCTTGCGTAATCAATGGTGTCCCAGTCTTCTTCTGGTTTTGGTGATTTGCCGAAACCCGGGAAATCAACTAAATAAACTTGATTATATCGAGAGAGCAGGTCTCCTAAAACGCGAAAGGATTCCAATGACTGTCCCCAACCGTGCAACATCACGATTGGCGTGCCCTTCTCTCCGAGTTTGATGTGGTTAATGGCGGTCACTTGCTCTTGCTCACTTTATTTCCAAACTGCGATCTCATCAGAGCTGAATTCTCCGAGTGTTTTCCATTCGGGGTGAAGTCTAACTCCAAATTTCTGAAATACTTTGTCCTGCATTTTTGCTAGCAGAGCAGTCACTTCTTCTGATGACGCACCGCCAAGGTTTACAACAAAATTGGCATGTAGTCCGGAGACTGCTGCTTGTCCTTCTTTCAATTCTTTTGCGCCTGATTGATCTAACAGCATGCCTGCCGAGCGAGTTGGTTCAGGATTTTTGAAAGTACTGCCTGCGTTCGGAGTGCCGATGGGCTGTGTGCGCAAACGGTAGTCTTCGTTATGTTTGATGCGCTTTTCAATTTCGTCCGGATTGTCACTCTTCAATCGTAATTTTGCCGAAAGAACGGTGTGAACAGCTGGATCTAGTGCACATCGACGATACTGAAAGTCTAATTCGTCCCTCTTTAGTGTTATCACTCTTTGTGTTTTAGCATCAAATACTGAAATTTCTTCGACGATTTCTGACATAGAACTGCCATGCGCACCAGCGTTCATGATGACGCCTCCACCCACTGTGCCGGGGATGCCAGCGGCAAATTCAAGTCCACACAGGCCCCATTGAGCAGCATGGCGGGCCAGATGCGGCAATCGAGATCCAGCGCCAGCCTCGATTAAATTGTCTTCGAGTCTTTCGACTGATTTAATTTGGGTAGTTCTGACTACGGTGCCCTCATATCCTTTTGATGATATGAGCAAATTTGATCCGCCACCGAGGATAAACCAGGGAGTGGAGCTTTCTGAAAGTGACTGCATGACGTCTCTAAGTTCAGCCACCGAATTTGGTTGCAGCAAACGGTTGGCGCTGCCGCCTATTTTGAGGGTGGTGTAGCGGGCCAGAGGAGCTTGGAGTTGCTCTTCCATTAGCCTCTCTTTTCTTTCAAGCATTTGACTAGCTCGCCGCCTACATCGGTAATATCACCTGCGCCGATAGTCAAAACTAAATCGTTCGGTTGCAGGAATGCAGTAATTTTTGTCGGTAAATCTTTAGTTGGTCCACTTAAGTGCTTGGCATTAGGGTGTTTCAATTCACTGATGAATTTCTCGGTCGTAATTCCTTCGATGGCACCACCGCGCGCCACATAAATATCAGTCATCAAAACAAGATCCGCATCGCCAAATGATTGCAAAAATTCTTTCCACAGGTCTCTGAGGCGACCAGGTTGATGTGGTTGGAAAACGGCTACTACTCTTGCTTTTGCCTCTTTGCCATTGCCGTCCATGGCGATCAGGTATTGCTTGGCTGCTTGAAGTGTCGCCACAACTTCTGTGGGATGGTGCGCATAATCATCAACGATTACGGTGCCATCAACGTCACCTTTAATTTGAAAACGTCTGCAGACACCACCAAATGCTTCGATTGCAGATTTGGCAGCTTCAAAGGTCATGCCTATTTCCATGCCAACTGCAATTGCGCACATGGCATTTTGCTTGTTGTGTTCACCAGGAACGCTTAATTTGACTTCGCCTAGAAGCTGTTTGTTGTGCCAGATTTTCATTGAAAAACCAGCTAGCGATTCGTATTGGTAATTAGCATTCGGTGACTTATCAATTCTGCCATAAGTCAAAGTTGGTCTGTGAATGCGCGGTATGAGCGCGTTGCAGCCGGCATCGTCAGCGCAAAGAATGACTTTGCTCTCCGCCAGTGCTGCGAATTTCAGCATTGCTTCTTGAATCTGTTCCATGCCACCAGGGTAATTTTCCAGGTGATCGGCTTCTACATTTGTGATTACTGCAATGTGCGAACGGAATGACGTATGTGTGCCATCTGATTCGTCAGCTTCTGCTACGAAGTAGCCGCCCTTCCCATAGCGAGCGTTGCTGCCTATTCTTTCGAAGATTCCGCCGACTACTACTGATGGGTCTAATCCGCCGTCAATCAATACTTGAGAAACCATACCTGTAGTAGTGGTTTTTCCGTGAGTACCGGTGATTGCAATGGCTTTAGAGGCGCTCGCCAGGCAAGCGAGCATTTGTGAGCGGTGGAAGACGGGCAGCCCTTTGGCTTTTGCTGCTGCTAATTCTGGGTTTTCATTGACTATGGCCGTGGATATAACCAGGCAACCTGCGTTGGCAACATTTTCGGCGTTGTGTCCGATGAATATTTTGGCGCCGAGACTTTCCAACTCATGGGTAATTTCGCCCGGTTGTTTGTCAGAGCCCGAGACTCTTTTCCCTTCTTTGAGAAGCAGTCTGGCTAATGCTGACATTCCGATGCCGCCGATTCCAATGAAATGCACCGGCTCTGCCAAATTATCTAATCTCAAATCCGAAGGCGAGGCTGAAACCATTTGCCTATTTCCTTCCTGAACACATGATATGTCTATTTCCAAAATATGTTCTCAACCGCCATAGTATCCGCTAAGTGAATCGCTTTTGCATATCGAACGAATGTATCGAACTGTCCAAAAACCTGAGTATGTCTAGGCTTCAGAGGATTTCCTTAATCAATATAGCTGGAAAAACGGTGTCGCTCAATGATCTTTGTGCAGACATTTAAAAATTGAATTTCCAGCAGATATAAATGAACGCGCTAAAAAGCCGACGCATTATTGCGTCGACTCCAAAAGCTTTCTTACAGTGGACTACTTAGCTTGTATCGCCACAACTTTGGCGGCCAGACGAGATTTTCTTCTGGCTGCTGAGTTCTTGTGCAGAACTCCCTTAGTCACTGCTTTATCGATAATTTCGTAAGCATGGCTGAGTGCTGTTGCTGCGTTTTCTGGGCTGGCAGACTTCACTGCATCCGCTACCTGATTGCGCACGGTGCGAATGGAAGACTTCCATGTTTTGTTGCGAAGGCGGTTGCGTTCGGCAACGAGTACACGTTTTTTAGCTGACTTGATATTAGGCACGGCTTAGAATCCTGACCTGTTGTACGTTCCAAAGGTTGGTATTCTAACACGTGTGTTTGAAGATAATCGGTTGAAAGGCACTAAGAGGCTTGGCGCGCGAACAAATGTGAACAACTCTCTGTACGAAACTCTTGGAAACAGACTTTCAAGTAATTAGAAATTGTTGGGATCGAGTGTTGGACCTGTTTGAGGCGTAGGTGTAGGTCCGCCAGAT
>JACMKL010000318.1 GCA_014380105.1 Candidatus Melainabacteria bacterium | reverse complement strand
TGTCGTTACAAAGCAGACGCACCCGTTTATTAAGCATCCTAAATCATCTCTCTCCTGGAGAATGCACAATGCCCAATTACAGTGAGATCGCCGCTCTTGTAGGGTGAAGAGCGATCACACGTTTGGTCAGAATTGAGGCACTAGCTTTGGGGAGTAGCATGAAGACGTTTACCGCGATCATTGAACGAGATTCTGATCCAAACCGCTCTGTTAGTTATGTTCCGGGCTTTCCTGGAGCGCATTCTCAGGACGAGACTCCTGACGCAATGAACCGTAAGCACCACCGAGATTAGTCCGTGTCTTGCCATGCAGCCAGCACGCTCATTGGTCGGGGGCGCATCCGGTGTATCCGTAGCCGTGCCTAGAGGGAGATACTGACTGCACTTGGATCAACTGGTCAGGGCATTGAAGACTTGCAGTGGCAAGTCTTGGCAGGGATGGTGCTAGGCAATTTGCTGCCATACAGCCCGACGGGTAGACCGAATGACTGCGCGAGTAGACCAGGCATCAGGTCAAAGAAAGCGACGCAACGAACTCGCTGATTTAACCTCAGGAAACGATGTAATTAATTTTGTCTAACTACTGACTCCTCAATGCTTGTCCTCAATGCTTGCTATTGTCTTAAAAGAGACACGCAGTTGAGATCATTTGAGACGGCATGGGAATCGCGATCGACTTTGGGACTAGCAATACCGTTATTGCCCGCTGGAATCGGGCGACACAACAACCAGAAACGCTCTCGCTACCAGGCATTACCAATCGCTCTAGTCAAAATCCACCGCTGATTCCCAGTTTGGTGTACGTCGAAGAGGCGAGTCAAGGAGCGGTGGTAGTTGGTCAGGCAGTGCGCGATCGTGCCCTTGATTTGTCCACTGACCCGCGTTTCTTTCGTAACTTCAAGCGTGGTATTGGTTCTAGCGTGCAAGGCTTTTTACCAGAACTGGATGGACACACTATTCGGTTTGAGCAAGTAGGGCAATGGTTTCTCACTCAGATTGTGCAGCAGCTTAAAACGGTTGAGCCGGAAGCCGGACAGTCGATCGTGTTTACTGTGCCTGTAGACAGCTTTGAGGCTTATCGTCTCTGGCTAGGGCATGTGTGTGAATCGCTGCAAGTTGAGCAAGTGCGAATGCTGGATGAACCAACCGCAGCAGCATTGGGTTATGGGTTAGCCGATCGAGAAGTGCTGCTAGTCATTGACGTTGGTGGTGGCACACTGGATCTCTCGCTGGTGCGCCTAAACCATGCCCAGGCTCAGACAAAACCGCTCGGCTTTATCCTCAAATGGGGACAAAAAGCAGTTGCCGAACAGTCAGGGCAGAAGCCCAAAACGGTTAGAGTGCTGGCAAAGGCTGGGCAAAATCTGGGTGGGTCAGATATTGATCACTGGTTGGTGGACTATTTTGCTGAAGCGCAGGGCTTAGCAGTGACTCCATTGACGACACGACTGGCAGAACGGTTAAAAATTCAGCTTTCGCTGCAAACGCAGGCGCAAGAAGTGTACTTTGACGACGAAACCTTCGAGAGCTACGAACTTCAACTAAGCCGCAGCCAATTTGAGGGCATTCTAAAGCAGCATCAGTTTTTTGAGCGGTTAGATGATTGCCTGTCGCAGGTGTTGCAGCAAGCGCGACGGCAAGGCTTAGAAACTAACGACATTGATGCGGTGTTGCTCGTTGGCGGCACGGCTCAAATGCCAGCGGTACAAACGTGGGCACAGCAACACTTTGCAGCGGGAAAGGTGCGTTGCGAGAAACCCTTCGAGGCGATCGCGCACGGTGCACTGCAACTGAGCCAGGGCATTGAACTCAAAGACTTTCTTTATCACGGCT
>JACMKL010000317.1 GCA_014380105.1 Candidatus Melainabacteria bacterium | reverse complement strand
CTTCTTCTTCTTCTTCTTCAGTTTCTAATTCAGCATTGGGAGTTTCGTTTTCTTTCTGTTGTTCGATGGGATGTGCTTCGACGTCGTGGTTAGGTTGTCTCTCCGCTTCAGATGTCGCCGCAAATTCTGGAAGACTTTGAGTTTCTGGCAGCACCACTGGTGCTACTGCTTCCGCTGATACCGCTTGTGTTGCTTCTGGCCAATGTATAAATGGAACTTCACTGTCATCTTCTACATTTGCAATCGATTGGATTTTTACTCCATCAAGTAGCTGCGCTGCTCGCAAGCATGCAATTGTCATATCTGCTGCAATTTGTCGATCCATGACACAACAGAAAACAGTCAGTGTGCCGTCTGCGATCTCGTTGCCATCGCAAAATCCATTTCCCGTCCAGCCCAAAAATTGATTTGTTAGGTATTCAATCTCGCCGCTTTTCTTGAGATCTGCAGGACTGCCAGTGCCTTCGCAAACAAACTCAATTGCTAAAAGGGAAACAGGTTCAATTTCAGCAAAGCCTTGATTTACTTGCGGAGCACTTTCTCGCAGCAGGATGTCTTCAGCATTTTCACCAGCGATTAGAGGAATAGTTTGATGTTCGCCTCTTTGGCCTACTTCGCCCCAGTGCAAGAGGACGTCTGTGCCTTGCTCCCAAGCCTGCCAATAGTAGATTTTTTCCTGTATTTGTTTATACAGCTTAAGCATCGAAAATCCCTGAACCTCAATCCCTTATAGGTATTTATCTCACCTTGGCAGACGCCATGGCAACCGATCGTTAACCGACCTCATATTCTAACGCGTGACTCGCCGACCTTCGTAGAACCCCCATGATTTGCCAGTTTTAAGCCTAATTGGGCAACTTTGTTCAGGAAACGTTCAGAAATTTTTCAGTAATGTGTCTAAGTCAGCACATCACTGGTTTCAACTATGTCCAGCAATACACTCTCTTTCCAGCCACCGACCGACGCTAGCGTTCAAGACAAGCAGAACACTAGTGCCTCTGGAATTGATTATTATCAGTTTAGCCAGGGCGATTGGAAGGCTGCTAACGCTCAGCGCAATGCCTCTAATGGCGATAAAGACTGTTGTAAATGTGAGATTACCGATAAGCCGGAAGATCAAGCGACAGAAAGAACTATTGATGATTTAAGAAACGGCAAGAGCACAGCGGCACGTTTGACTGCGCTCGGAAAGCTCGCTGATGATGGCATTCAGCAATTTTTAATGCTAGATAAGGATGGAACTGCGCGCCAGTATCGCATTGAAACAGAGAAGTGCGGCAACCGCACTCTTATTCATTGCTACGGTAACGATGATAAGGGCGAAGAGCGAGTCGTTATGCGCGCGGCTCGCACCGCGGATGGTGAATTCGAACAAGAACGCAATAAAGATGGCAAACATGTTTCATATTATGGTGACATCTGGACTCGTGAAATGCAGGGCAAATCATCGCTTGTTGGCGATGCATCGCAATTTGCGTCTCACAAACCGGTGCCATCTGGTGACAGCT
>JACMKL010000316.1 GCA_014380105.1 Candidatus Melainabacteria bacterium | reverse complement strand
GTGAGCGCGCAATGGCAATGCGCGAGACCCTCTATGGCAAGGAGAGCGGACAGACAGCTGAGGACCGAATTCGCTTAGCAAATATTTTTAGCGAGCAAGGGAAGTATGAGAAAGCAGAACTACTGCTGGCACCACTTCTCAATCCGAATAATGCAAAAATCAAAGTTTCAGACGACGATAGACTAAAAATTGCAAGAGCACTTGCAAAAATTTTGATCGAGCAAGAAAAAACAAACGATGCAATTCCTCTATTAGAACAAGCGCTAGTCTTAAGTGGAAAAGCGATGGGACCGACATCCACTACTTATGCTGCTGTTTCTACCGAGCTTGGACTAGCCCAAATGGAAGTGGGAAATTATCCACAAGCAGAAATAAATTTGAAAAAAGCGCTCGGTGTGGATGAACAAAAATTTGGTCGAGACAATTATGGTATCGCTCAAAATTTGAATAACATCGGGCTCTTGTATTTACAGCAAGGAAAATATGACCTCGCTGAAACGCTCTACCATCGAGCCTTAGACCTGTGCCAGAAAGCGCTAGGCGAGGGGCATTTGGATGTTGCCACTTGCTTGAACAATCTCGGCTTTGTAGAGCGCAACCGCAGAAATCCAAAAGAAGCGGAGCAATATTTGCGTAAAGGTCTGGCGATAAGAGAAAAGAGCCTCGGGGAGAAACACCCGCTAGTCGCGCAAAACCTCGCTATTTTGGCGGATGTTTTAAAATCAGAAGGCAAAACGATTGAAGCTGTCGAGTGCCTGAACAGAGCAATTGCCATCAAAAAAGCAGCCTCCGGAGAGGCGATGGAAATAGTCTCTATGGAGAGAGAGGTTGCTGATGCTCTTCTTGCCGAGAAAAAATACGCAGATGCAATAACAATATTCCGCCAAGTAGTGAAAGCAGAGGAAAACCTGGGCGGTACCGAAAATGGTGCCCTGGCAAGCGACCTGACAGGTCTTTCAGAAGCTCTTTCGGCGCAAGGTGAAGTAGCTGAAGCAAACGACCTAAAGAAACGCGCTGACCGTATCAAGGCGACCTTACCTGGCTACAACGCCACTGCCGACTCTTCTGGTCTGGCGGAAGAAACTAGTTTGACTCCGCCCAGACCCATAAAGGATAAGTGGGCTCTGGTTATTGGTATTAGCTCTTTTAAAGATCCATCTTTAAATCTCAAATACTCAGCGAAAGACGCCACCGACTTCAGAAATTATTTGATAGCAGAAGCCGGTTTTGCTCCCGACCATGTCAAACTCCTTACGGACAATCAAGCGACTCGCGAAAATATTGTCGCCAATTTGGGAGAAAAATGGCTAGGCCGCGCGGCTGGACCGGATGACCTGGTTGTTCTCTACATGTCGAGTCATGGCAGTGCTCCGAAAAAAGAAGTGGGAGCAAATTTCATTGTTCCCTATGAAGGCTCTCGCGAAAATATTGTATTCACGGGCATCCCGATGCAATGGTTAACTGCAGGAGTTCAATCCGTACTACATTCTGACCGAACGTTATTGCTTCTCGATGTTTGCCACGGTGGCGCTATCGGTGGTGCCAAATCAATAGGTCGCGAATTCGAATTCAACCCCAGCAACATCTCCGTCGGTCCTGGACAACTCATTTTAGTATCGAGCATGGATGATCAAGTTTCGTGGGAATCTAAGCGATATCACAACGGCGTCTTTACACATCACCTGATCAATGGTTTGCGACAAAAGGGCAAAAACACTAACATGGGTGAAACTTTCACACACTTGAAAGACAAAGTTGAAGAAGAAGTTTTGAGAGACAGAGCAATTTTACAAACCCCAATGATGTTCAAAAAAATTGCAGGCGGCACACAAATCGTCCTTGCAGCACCAGGGACAAACCCCCGTGCTGGTCTAGGTGCAGCGCCGCCTAAAAAATAGGAACACGCAGGTTATTTAGGAAAGAAGCAGTTGAGGAGAATCGATATGTTCAGTTTCAAAATGGAATCAGGCGCGCAAAGACAGCGACTGTCCGCGCTCGCCATTGCTGGTATGTTGCTCTTCTCAAGTGCTATTACAGTACAGAGCGCAGACGCCTTTTGGCCGTTTTCGAAAAAAAATAAAGATGGAAAAGACAGCAAAAGAAAAGTGCGCCAGATTACTGGTGCATCAGTTGGTTTAGTGCCAGGCAACCCACCGGCTACTTGCTGGAAGCCAGATAAATCGCCCCGCGCCGCCGTTTTGTGCCTCCATGAACTTGGATTACACAAGAACGTTTTTGATGATTTCGGAACTCGCATGGCGAAGAAAGGCATCGTTGTGTACTCCATCGATTTGCGCGGTTTCGGCGGCTGGAGCGAAATAGACACGAAAGATTCAAATATGGATCTGGACCGAACTTTTGAAGACGTTAAAGGCTCACTCGACGTCATTCACAAGCTGCATGAAAAGACTCCAGTATTCTTGCTGGGTGAGGCGATGGGTGGTGCCTTAGCACTCGAGATTGCCGCCAAATATCCAACCCTCACCAACGGCATTATCTCTGCAGCCCCTGGTGGCACGCACTTTAAAACTGTTTCAAACTACATGAGTATTGGCTCAAAAGTTTTGACGTTGCACTCTGGTAAAGATTCCGGCATGAGCGCGGACTTGATGGAAATTGCTACACCGAAAGAATCTTTGCGCAATGCTTTCATGGAAGACGAGCAAGTCCGTATGGACTTGAAGCCTAAAGAGTTGATGGCATGCCAGTTCTACATGTACAAGACTAAGAAATTCGCGCGCCAAATCAAAGATGTACCAGTCTTGGTTGTGCACGGGAAGAATGATGGTGAATCAAAGGAAGTAGGGTCACAACAAGTGTTTAAAAATCTGAAAACAGACAAGAAAAAATATGTCTTATTGGAAAACGGCGACCATTACACATTTGAAGACGTCAATGTTAGCGATGAAGCATTCAACAATGCCTTGAGCTGGATTGATAGCAATGTACCAGGCGGCTCCAAACCAGAAGCTGCAGCAGAATAGGAAAACAGAAAATCTTTTAAATTCCGAGTTTAGCTTTCAAAAATTTGAGAGTCAGGGGAAACGAAGCACGCATTTCTGTCGTGTGACGCTCTGTTTGACCGAGCAAAAGACCGACTAACTCAGCACAACATTCTTCCTGCCCGGCTTCGGATTTTTGCAAGTAGTAGCGAATTTTATTTGCGACTTCCGGCTCGATACGTCCAGAGTCTAGCAAATAAGCGTGTTTAAAACCTTCCGAATGCGAGACACCACTTGTAAAATCGAGAGCGTGACCAGTTTCGTGGAGAAGCGAATTAACCATCTGTGACGACTCAAACGCATCTTTGACAGACTCATCATCATTCATGGTGCGCTCGGCAATCACAATTCGCCGGTTTGAGTAGAAAGCCGGGCAGCTCTTGTAGGTGCCGCCTTCGTAACCACGCGCTTCCTGATACTTCACACCAGGTTCGAAATCTTCCACAGTTGGTGTCACATAGATTCGAATATGATGACCCCATAATTTCGCCTTTACGGCCCTAGGCATCCCATCCAGCGCAGTCTTGATGGCAGCGACAGCTTCTTTTGAGACTGGCGGACGGTCACCACGGTTGCGCACCACTTCGACTAATGAAGCGATACTAGCGGGGACAACAGGTTGTGCGTCCTCAAGATCTGAGGCAAGTTTGCTGAGGT
>JACMKL010000315.1 GCA_014380105.1 Candidatus Melainabacteria bacterium | reverse complement strand
TGGCTTTGCAAGCGCATCTCGGCAATAATGTTTTTAAGACCAGATAGGTTTTCGACTTGGCTCAAGACGACAAAAATAAAATGTATCGCCGTTTACATGAAGTTACTTTTGCCTCCGGAAAGCAGAAGCCAACAGGTATTCCCAGGCGAACTTTTCTAGCGGCCGGTTTGGGAGCTGCCAGTTTTTTAGTCACCTCTTGCGGTGGCAAGCAAATTGTTGAGCATCGATTGCAGAAAGCAAATGATATTCAGCGTGCACGCAAAAGGCAGAGCCCATCTAGTGTTGCGATCATTCCGTGTGCCTCATATGAAGATGATCCGCTGCCGGATTTGAAGAAGTATGCAAAATTGTTGAAGTTTCCTGACCTGACCGGCAAGACAGTTCTGCTCAAGCCCAACATGGTTGAGATACGTCCGGGACACCCGATCACCACCAACCCTCAGGCACTAAAAGCGGCTTTCCTTTTGATGGATTATCTGGGCGCAAAAGAAATTATTGTTGGCGAAGGTCCAGGGCACATGCGCGATACGGAGTTTCTTCTAGACGCCTCCGGTCTTGGTGCCATGATTAAGGAACTTGGCTGCAAATTCGTCGACTTAAATCTTGACGAATTAGAAAAGCTCGAACTTACCGAAAGTTTTTCCGGGCTGAAACAATTTTATTTGCCGCGCACGATTGTTAAAGCAGACGTAGTAATGAGTGTGCCAAAACTAAAAACACATCATTGGGTAGGCATGACTGCATCCATGAAGAATTTTTTTGGTGCCGTGCCAGGTCGCAAATATGGTTGGCCGAAAAATCTGCTCCACATTCGCGGAATTCCGAATTGCATTATTGACCTCCAACATATGATTAAGCCTCAGTTTGCTCTAGTTGATGCGGTCGTTGCGATGGAAGGAGACGGACCAATCAATGGCAAAGCAAAAGAAATGGGGCTCTACATACTTGGCGATGACCTCGCTGCTGTCGATGCCACCTGCGCGCGCCTGATCGGCTACAACCCGAATGATCTCGAATATATTAAATTAGCTGGTGACGTCGTCGGCAACATCGCGAGCGATCAAATAACTGTGATTGGTTCACCGATCGACAAAGTGAAAAAACAATTTGATCGTCCAATTACCTTCAAAAATAAGGCTTTGCTTGCCCAGTCTGATAATCAAGCCAGCTAATCGGCGCTTAAAGGTTCTTTGTACATCGAGTGAAGATGCGGTGAATCGCGATACCAGCGAATCATTTTTTTGAAGCCGTCAGAAAATGAAAATTTTGGTCGCCAATTTAATTCAGTTTCAACCTTGGTGTGATCGCATACCCAAACATCGTTGTCCCAGGTCCGATTCGGCATGGAGCTGAATGTTGGCGCGCTTTCGATACCCATCAAATCTTTGGCAAGTGAGGTCACTTCTTTTAAGGAGGTTTGAATGCCGGTGCCGACATTAAAAACAGCACCACGGTCTCCGTCTGTTCGTTGCGCCGCCAGAAGATAGGCGCTGACAGCATCTTCGACATAGACAAAATCATGCGCGCAATTTTCGTCAACCAACTGCGGCCAATTGCCTGTAAAGCCACAAGCAATCAGGTTTGGCATCAAACGATTAGGTTGTTCAAATGGTCCGAAGACAGAATATAGTCTCAAGGTCGGAATATTGATATCGTGCGCGCGGGCCGTAAAACGACAAAGTGTGGTTGCGCCTGCTTTGGTGGCTGCATAATAACTAAGCGGCTCGAGCGGCTCATCTTCCTTCGGCGCGTGGTCCTTCTGTCCATATTCAGATGACGTCCCCGTATTCACAAATGACTTCACACCGTGAGCTACAGCTGCGTCCAATAGTTGAGCTGTGAGAACATAGTTGGATTCGAGAATCTGCTGCTTATCAATTTGCCACGAGTAGGCACCATGGGCCGCCAGGTGAAAAACCCATTCAGGATTGGCGATTGCAAAAATTCGGTCAATTGATTCGATATCATGCGGCGTATAAAATTGCATGCGCACTTGATCGTAGATGTCGGCAATCCGCCAGGGGAAATGGCTGGTATTTTTGCGCACCAGTAAATGCACATCGTGCCCTTCTTCCACCAGGCGGTGAGCGAGATTTGCGCCGATGAAGCCGGTGGCTCCAGTGACCAGGACAGTTTTTTTAGCGCTCATTGTTTTGCCAGATGCAGAGAGCGCACAATGGTTTCGGAAATATGTTTTGCTGAAATTCCGAATCTGTCATACAAGAATTCTTGCGATCCGACTGCGCCAGCGGTATGTTTCTTCACCGCTAATCTTGTCAATCTGGCATTCAATCCGTTTTCGGCTATTACTTCTGCCACCATCGAGCCTAATCCATTGTTCAGGTAATGCGCTTCGACAGTAACAACTTGTTTGAATCGCGAGATGGTCTCGATCAAATTTTCTTCAGGGCAAGGGTTTATGGATGAAACAACAGCGACTGTGGCGCCGATGTTTTGGGCTGATAATTGCCTCTGCGCTTTGACAGATTCTTCTGCGCTGTTGCCCATAGAAATAATGAGCGCGTCGCTACCGTCTGAAACAAGATCTAATTTGCCCAGAGCAAAACGCCCATCAAGTCCAGGAACAGAAAGATTTTCGTTCTTACTCAAACGATAATAAATTGGGCCAGGCATATCCCAGGTCTGTGAAAGAGCCGAAACCATTTGAGCGGAGTCAGCTGGAGTAATCAGCGTCAAACCGGGTTGTACTCTCAGTGCGCCGATATCATCGAGTCCGAAGTGAGAAGGTCCGTGATGCGAATATTCAATTCCGCCACCAATGCCGACTATGCGAACAGGAAGATTGTGCAGAACAGGACCGTTGCGAATAAATTCATAGGGGCGTAAGGTGGCAAATGTCGCAATCGAATAGACAAACGGTATTAAGCCTGATTCTGCCAAGCCGGTTGCCATGCCGACCATGTTTTGTTCTGCCACTCCGGCGTTAATAAAACGGTCTGGAAAGCGCTCGGCGAAAGGCTCGATGACGTAATACCCAAGATCACCAGTCAATAAGAATATGCGAGCGTCTTTCTCCGCAAGATCTATTAGAGTTTGAATGAATGCTTTTCTCATGTCAGCACTCAATCTCCTTCATTGCTTGCTCAAACTGAGCGTCATTCATTGGAAGATAGTGCCACTGTATTTGGTTTTCCATAAATGACACACCTTTACCAAAAGTGGTTTTGGCAATGATGGCGTGTGGCTGACCTGATTTGTAGTCCAGCTCTTTCAATATTTTTTCTAATTGGTCACAATCGTGACCGTCAACGACATGAGTGCGCCAGTTGAACGCTTTAAATTTCTGCTCAACTGAATCAGTGTCCAAAATTTCTTTTGTGTATCCGAGCGCTTGTTGCCCATTTTGATCGACGATGGCAACGAGATTTGAAAGTTGATGGTGTCCGGCGAAAAGCGCTGACTCCCAGAGTGAGCCTTCATTTAGTTCGGCGTCGCTGACAAGTACAAAAGCACGTCTGTTGGCACCAGCTCTCTTTGCTGCCAATGCCGCCCCGGTGCCGAAAGAAAGACCCATTCCAAGAGAGCCTGTTGCAAAATCAATACCGTCGACGCCAATTTCAGGATGTCCGCCGAGCGCCGAATTATCTTCGCAAAATGTCGCTAAAGTCTCACGGCTCATAAAACCTTTGAGGTGCAGCGCCGCATAGAGAGCTAATACAGCATGACCTTTCGATAAGATAAATCGGTCGCGCTCAGGATCTCTGGTTGAAGGTATGTTCAAAATTTGCCAATAGAGCACTGCTACAAGCTCTGCAATAGAAAGTGCTGAGCCGATGTGTCCGACATTTGCTCGCTTTGATTCAGTCAGGCAAAGACGCCGAATCTCAAGGGCAAAGCTTTGAGAACTCAAGGCAGTTTTTGCGGTTTGAATTGCAGTCAAGAAATTTCGCCTGTATCTTTCCGTCCAGCGCCCACTAACCTGCTTCCGTGGGGTAGTTTACTGCGAGGGTTAAGCCGGGTGATGACAGGCGTGTAATCTAAGGTGCCTAATTATTAGATTTCGACACTTTCGTATTCATTAAAAACGCCAGTCCGTCGGTTAGGAGGAATGCATTGGGCAAGCGATGATTGCCTCCTATTTCCAGCACCTTTAGCGGATAGCCGGAGTTTTTGAAGAATTTTGACAGTCGGCCCTGCATGTAAGTTGGCGCCACGGTGTCAGCGAGAGCGGAGACTAAATAAATTTTTGGTTTGACGGTGGAATTTTTTAACAGCTGCTGGATAGTTCTTTTTTGAAAGTAAGCTTCCGAAGCGCCCGCAAACAATTTTTCCATTGCCGTGACAACTTCCTTAGCACTGCTCTGTTTTTTTAGCTCAATTAGATCGTCCATCGGTTCAATTGCAAGTACACCAGTTAATTTGCTTGCAATGTCTTTCGGCACTTCCGCAAGGTAGGACAATGCCCTGTAAGCTCCTAGCGATCCGCCGCACAGAATCAGTTTTTCAGCTTTGGTTATTTGAAGAGCTTTCCTGATCACTGGATCAACTTTTGTTTGAGAATATCCACCCTTCACTGATTGCGCAACATCCAAGTTAATCGACAATATTGCGACGTTCTGTTTTTCAGCTCTGAGCATAGAACAAAGACTATTGTGAGCAGATGGAAGCATGAATGGCTCGAATTCGGTGGACGCCAGACCGTGAAAATAGACAATTAAATATTCCGGCTTCTCATCGCACCACAAGGCTGTTCGATCTCCGCAAGTTGCAGATAATTTGATGGTGTCACCTGTTGCCGGAAAATTATATTGATCGGGAATTTCAATGGCAGCGCAAGTGGAAAGTGTCACTGACAGCGCCAGAGCCGCAGTTGCAAAAATCGAATCCATATTGTAATTGCTCCGGAAAATGGTCTCAAATGAACTGTTGATTGCTATTTCTATTGCTTTTGTTTCGGCAAAATTTTCCCGCTTAGTTCTACCTGTGCAGGTTTCAGTACTCGTTTCAGGAAGCGCTCATTGGTTTCCCAGGGTTTTGGCAAATATCCAGTCAGATGCTTGACCCTTTTTCGAGCCTCAAAGTAATACTCTTCGTCGCCGAAGAATGCGTCCAAGATGCCTCCGGCACCACGAAAGTTTGTCCCTTTCTCCATGCCTGCGCCGTTTCGCATCACAATCAGCCATTCTCGTATGCATTCGCCAAAGAGCTTAGGGTCTTTATCTGCTTGCATCTCGAGCTTTCTTTCAAGCGCTTCCGCCAGAGATTTGTGAATGTCTAAGTCATCAGGGTCGCGCAGCATGGCGCGCCGGGAAAGCTGAATCGCTCTTTCGACTCTGTCAGAGCGAAGTGCTGCCTCGGCGCTCATCATGACCGCTTTGGGGCGACGTTGACCGGGATCCATAATCTCGTCAAAAAGCATCGTCGGCTCAACTTCATTGATTTCAGTTGATTCCTTTGAAGAAGATTTAGCCGCTTTGGATGTATTTGCGACCGCAACCGATTTGCCAACTTCAGTTTTCGTGCTTTCTGCTGGCGCTGCGATTGCTTCACAAGTGAAGCCATTCCAAAATAAATTTAGACAGGCAGCGGCTGCGGTCAGAGACCGCGCTTCAGTCGTATTGAAATGCATTTCAGTTCTCTGTATCTGGCGGTTTGAACATACCTTTAGATATCGCTGTTGGGAGGTGGTGGTGCCGGCGGTGCGGCGCCATCTCTTCCGTGGAAACCCACGCCGCCTGGATGGAAAGGTGGATGAGGAGGACCGAACATAGGACTCAATTCCATTTTGTCTTGATTT
>JACMKL010000314.1 GCA_014380105.1 Candidatus Melainabacteria bacterium | reverse complement strand
GACGTCATGGACGACATTTTCGCCAAAGAATTTCATTGCCGAGTCTATCAAGACATTTAAAATGAAGCCCGAAAACTCAGACCTACTCAAGCCTATCGGCGTTTCGATAGGCTTTTTGTCATGTAGAAAATTAGGTGAATGTTTTAGATATCAAGATCTTGGTGGAATAACATACCTGAGGAGGTGGCGGTATTCGATTGTCAGCGCCTACCTTGAAAGCTGATGGTGATAAATGCACGAGAGAAATACACACGTTACGGACAGTTTTTACCAGATTCTCGTCCAGGCGAAAATCGTTGGTCCCGACGAGGCGCACGAAGCGCAGGCGACTGCAAAACGACTGGGAATGTCGCTTATGCAGGCAATTTTGATTTTGCGCCATGCCAGCGAGCCACTTCTCAATTTGGCGTCCGACGCTGACGAATTGGTCAAACAAAACCGAATTGGCACAGAAACAGCAGTTACCGCTGTGATGACTGCAAAGCAAAATAATTGCTCAGTCTCGCAAGCACTCCAGATTCTGGGCGTGGACCTCAATGTGCCACCGCCACCCAAAGTGGAGACTAATGCGCTGACCGAATTGATGGTGGAGGCGCAAGCCCTCACGCTGGACCAACTGGACAGCGCCATCAAAAAAGCTAACGAGACGGGCATGCCACTCACTCGTTCGATCGTTTTTAATCGCTATCAAAACAGGCGCGTTGTGCTTGAGTCCATTGCTTTACTAAAACTTGTTCGTGATGAGAAAGTTGAGCGCTCCGAGGCTGTTAGAGCCCTGCGCATGGCATGCGATAAGCGTGTGTCGGTCTGGCAAATTATGTTCGAGCAAAATATCCACAAAGATTGCAGCGGTCAAAGTATACGTTTGCCTGAGTTGCTCGCCATGTCGGCGGTGGTATCAGAGTCCGATCTTATGGACTGCCTCGAGCACGAAGTGCTGCTTGAAGTGCCGCTTTCAAAATTGATGTTGGACGCTGGTTTGGTCACGCACGCCGTGATGGAAGCTGCAATGACAATGCTGGACCTTGTACAGAGTTATCTAAAACCATATCAGGCAGCTGAAGCTCTGAAAGCTGTCAAAGCAAAAAATGTCGGCGTTTATCAAGCAATGGCGGAATTAACTCCACCGCCACAAGTTCAGCAGGAAGAGATGAGAGTCGGCGATTTACTGGTTTCAGCAGGCGTCGCTCGCAGAGAAATTATCGAACAAGTTTGCACCGAGCAAGACAAAGCAGTGCGGGTCGGCAAAAAACTTTTACAAGCAAATGTGATCAACGATCAGATGTTGTATAGCGTTTTGCGCAGTCAGTCCCTATACAAAGAAGGGCTGCTGTCGGCCGATCAGACTATCGATTTACTCAAAATGTGTGTAAAAACAACCCTTACAGTTGACGAAGCAATAGCAAAATTAGGCTGGACTATTCCCGTGCGCATGCAATGGAGTTGGACATAATTATGAAAAACAAAGTAGCGAAAGATATTCGCCATCGTGTGAAAGCGGCTCTCTTCGCTACTTTAATTTTTTCAGGAGGCGCCTTCAACCAGGCAAAAGCAGACCCCGAAATTAGTGTGGAAGCTGTTCCTGAAAAGGGCGCCGCTGTAGAAAATCATTGCGCTGAAGTGACTACAAAACGCCGTCCTAAAATAGGACTGGCCTTAGGCGGTGGTGGCATGCGTGGAGCCGCTCACGTGGGGGTTTTGAAAGTCTTGGAGCGTGAAGGCATTCCAATCGATTACATCGCAGGTACGAGCATGGGTTCGGTCGTAGGTGGACTTTACGCCTCTGGTGTACCGCTTTGTGACCTTGAAGAAAAATTCATTCGCGGACGTTTGATGAAACATTTTATGACTGTCCCAGTGTCCGTTAGATTGGCAATCGCACCACTATTTTTCTCAACAAAATTTGTCGGCGGACACTCATATGATGGTCTTTACCGCGGCAATATTTTTAGGAAATACATGAACAAGTCAGTTATTCAAACTGACAAATCAGTCGAATCTTTCAAGACACCATTTTGCGCTGTGGCAATGAATTTAATCGATGGAAAGTCTTATGCACTGTCAAAAGGCAACCTTGGAAGAATTCTTCAAGCGAGTTGTGCGTTGCCGATTTTAAGACGACCAGTTCGAATCGACGATAAATTATTTATCGATGGCGGAGTGCTTGTAAATTTGCCGACTGAGCAAGTTAGAGCGATGGGAGCAGATATTGTCATTGCTGTGGATGTCGACGAAAAACTTGAAAATGTGCCGATGCGTGAATTTGAGAAACTCGGCAGTGTCGCTCATCGAGTAATTACTCTTCACTTGTCCAAAATCGATGAAGAACTCGTCAAACAGGCTAATGTTGTGATCTGGCCTTCAGTAAATGGCATCAGTATGGTTTCAACACATCGCAAAGATGCAAAAACAGCGATTGCCGCAGGTGAAGATGCCTGTCTAAAAGTACTTCCGAATATCCGCAAATTATTAGGCGAAGAAAATTTGATGGTCGGCGACTCTGAATGCCGACTACGACAACCTGAAATACACCTAGATTAAGACGCCTGAAGAAATTCCAGACGTGCCAACCAGTTTGGATGCATTTCGTCAGATTTACGCTGGTGAATGAACCATCGATTTATTTGATGCAGATTGCTCAAGCAAATAAAGCTCTTCTTCGATGTGCTTTTGCAAATCGCCTTCGAGAAGCTTTTGAACATCCTGCAAAAATCTCGCTGCTGGTGCACCGTCAATTAAGCGGTGGTCGAAATTGAGGATGAGAGTCATCATCGGACGAATTTCAACACGACCATCAACAACTACAGGTCTTGGTTCAACTGTGCCAACACCGAAAGTCGAAGTACTTACACAAGGTGGAATCAGAGCTCTAGCGCCAAATTTGCCCAGTGAAGACAAACCGAAGGTTGCACCCATGTATCTCAGGCGCACTTTCGGAAAACGCAGACCGAGCCACAGAATGAAGCGACGGAATAGCCAGGGCATGTTGTTAAAGCGGTCTTCAACTTCCAATTGAGGAACAATGGCCATTTCATCTTCGCCATAAGCGCGCAATTCTTCAGCAATGGCAGCAAGCGGTTTTGAGTCTGGCGCTGTAATTGACCCGAAAAACACGGCTGGTTGAGACTCTACATAACGTTCGACAGTAAAACCGGCGACAATATCATTGAAGGTGACCGTTCTACCCCAGGGAAGAATGGCTGTGCGGCTGGCAGGGTGCAGACGCTGCGCAATACCGATTGATTTAAGCAAAATAGCTGTGACGGTCATTTTCACGCCTTTCTCTTTCAATCGCGAACGCAGGGCTTCAACCCAGGTCATGTCGATATCGTAGAAAAGGTATGTGGGAACTGAATCTCGTCCAATGTATGTGATCATATCGAGCACATTCCAACGAGACCGGGCTAACCAGGAAAATGAAAGACTCGGAAATTTGTTAGCCACCTTTGCAGCTCCTGAAGGCGAAAAATGTAAACCGAGGACAGTAAGTGGACCTAAATTGACCTAGGTACCAGATAAAGTACTCCTATTATACGTGCAGGACCGGTTTTCAAGGTTATCATTTCCGACTGATTAATAAAATGCCCATCACAGCCGGCAAAGTACAGTCACTGTCTCAGATATTTAAAACCGGAAACACAACAAGGCGCAACATTTGCAACCTATATCCACTTGACGTGAAAGTGTCGGCCCGGTTCCACAAAACAATTTTTCAACTAGTAGAAAACTGGAAGCCAACCAGTTCATACTAAAATCAACAGGGCAAACTTTCCAAGGACATCGCTCAATGCGGCCAAAATTATTGGTTTCAATTGCCATAACCTTGCTCCTCACCGGCTGCAGCGAACACTTCAACAAAAATGGCTCCGAGGCTGAAGCACCTGAAAGCTGGCAACTGCACCTTAAGACGACTGATGTGGGCTCTATGGGCGAAGCAGTCTCAGGTTCGCGCCTCTACGTTCCTGTTTACTCACACATATACACCGACGACAGAGACCGTGTGCTCAACTTATCCGAGACACTCAGCGTTAGAAACACTGACTCAGACAGCGAAATCTATTTAAAGTCCGTCAAATATCAATCAACCAGCGGCACTCTGATTCGGCAGTATGTCAAAACCCCACTCATTCTCAGCCCTCTTGCGGCGGCAGAATTCATAGTTCGCCTCGATGATACGTCGGGCGGTTCGGGTGCAAGCTTCATCATCGAGTGGCAAGCAAAATCAAAAGTAAGCTCACCGCTCGTTGAAGCAGTAATGATCAGCACAGGCTCGGGTCGGAATCTCTCATTTGTCAGTCGAGCAGTCGAAATGTTACCGGCAAAGCCGGGCGCTAAGCCTCCAGTTGCACAAACAACTGGCACTCAAGTGATTACACCCATTGAAGCAAATCCAACTGTTCCGGAGTCTAGCGACCAGCCGAAACCTGCATCTCCGTAGGGATTTGCTTTCTTTTTTGATAT
>JACMKL010000035.1 GCA_014380105.1 Candidatus Melainabacteria bacterium | reverse complement strand
TCCAGTCTGTTGCCTGAGGTATTGAAGGTATTCTGACTCTTTGGCAACAAAAACTTTTGGAGAAGGGTGAATGATTTGTGTCCGGCGTTTTTGTTGAAATGGTATTAGTCTTTTCACTTCTCGCAGGCAACGTGTGGCGATCCAATAAGGATCTTCCTGAAGACTTCTTAGTCTGCGCTCAAGAAATAAGATCTTTTCGTTTTGAAGCCATCGATAGGTATTTGAATCATCTGATGCGTTTCCAGATTGCAGCTGCCCTTCTACCAACATTCCTAAAGCATGCATAGTAATTTCGCGCAGCTCTTCTGCCGATAGACGGGACAGCGCTTGTCGTGCCGTTCTTGCATATTCTTTCGAATGAAACGCCTCCTGCTCGTCTGAACTATGCTCCATTTTCGAGACGTTGCGATTGGAGATACTCAGTGCATTCATCTCATGTGCTATCACCATTATCGCGTGGTGCATAAATTCCCTTGAGGAGCCTGCTGGCTGTCCTAGATCTTGGAACTTCGCTCCCAGTTTCAAAATGTCGTTAGCAATTCGCAGTTCATTGCGATTGATGGTTGTTTGATTGGTTGAGTGACGGCGGAAGCTAGAAAGTGTCTCCGGGCAATAAACTAGTTTTCCGTTTGTGAGGATTCGCAGCCAGTAATCTAAATCGCCGATGTGGTGAAATGCTTCATCGAATCCCGCACCAATAAATTTCGCTGGAAACGCAACGCAAACTGGTTCCCCAATGAAATTGACGACTGGGATCAAACTTTTCTGAATAACATCTTTTCCGTCTAGGATATACTCGGAGCCGAAGTAGTCAGATACCGCTGGAGAGCGATATTGGTTTGATACATCGTGTCCCGTTTCATCAATCCAATTGCGATTTGTCGCAAAAAGGGCTGCTTCAGGATTTTCACTGAGAAGTTGAACACATGTCTTCAGGTATTTGGGATGCAGCAGATCATCTTGGGCAAACGGCTTGATTATGCTTCCCGTCGCCTTTTCTTGGCACGAATTGTAATTGGCGAAAAGACCCATTCTTTGATCATTTCGATAGCACTGAATTCGTTGATCGCGCCTTGCATAGCGATCCAGAACTTCCAGCGAACTATCGCAGGACATATCATCGACTACGATCAGTTCGAAGTCTTTGTAAGATTGCTCAAGAATGCTTTCAATTGCTTCTGCTAGATGGTTCTCACCATTGTAAATCGGAAGGCAAATCGATACATGCGGTGCCATACACGGGCCTATGATGAATTACTAGTGTAATTGTTTAGCACAATATCACTAGTGCTCAGCATTGTCCTTTTGAGTTTCTTATTGTGCGTGAATTGGAAAATTTACCGACAGCCCGTCAATGGTAATGCCAGCAAGGGTTTCGAGTCGCTCTTTGGAGGTGTTGACTTCTTGCGACCAAGAGTGCTCTTAGAGCCCGACCAGTGTCAAAAGGTCATCGCAGGTCTTTTGTCGCAACAAGTGTTTAGATGCGCCAAAAGTTAAGTCAGAACATTGGTCGGAGCTTGAGAATAAGACCAATTAATTGCCAGATAATCACTAATGCCAAAACAATTTTTAGCTCGCGACTCAAAATTTTTGGTTCGAGTTGGCTTTTGCGCTGTGCTAGAAAAATTTCCTTCCGTGTGTACGCCTTTTTGAGTTCAAATTCAATGTCGCTCAAAAGTTTCTCTGAAATTCTTTTGTTCTCGCGTACCAATTCAAGTTCTGTAAGCAATGCGGCACGCTTCTCTTTGCTTGTATGAACTCTAACAAGTTTGTCTTGAATTAGCATTTCGTCTGCAGTCAGCTGAAGATGTTTTTGCTTTCTCTCGACTAGCTTATTTTGCGCATGCCAAAACTCTTTCTCTTCTTCACTTTTCAATGAAGTTTGCAGTTGCTCTAAGTTTCTTTTGAACCACTCAAGCATAGCTCTGCCAGTTAAAGGTCATCTTCTGGAAAAAGATAAATATCAAACCAACATTCAATGTCTAGTAAGCCGACTCGTCTCATGACGGCGGGAATGAGAGATGGACAGGTATTGTTGGACTCAACAAACCAGCCAACATGAATATCTATCCTGTATCCGCGTACTTTGAGTGTGCGTATGGCTCCTGAACTATGAGCTACCTGGTCTAAAATCCATTCGACGTGACTTGAGGCATCTCTTTGTTTAACGTGACTGATAGAGTCTAGAAACCATCCGCCAATCGTCGCAATATATTTTGGTCGCTTAGAAAATGGTTGCCCTCTTCTTTGTGTGCTTGTTGGTTTTACATCGAGGATGCGGGTGATCTC
>JACMKL010000313.1 GCA_014380105.1 Candidatus Melainabacteria bacterium | reverse complement strand
TCTTCAGCATCTTTACTCAGAGCAGACGGGGGCGATGCACGAAATTCTTCAAACGAAGAGAATAACAACCTGTCCGATTGTCAAAAATGCAATCAAAAACGAGATCCGAATTTCAGTTTTTGTCTCTACTGCGGACAAACTGACAGCTAGAGCGAATCCTGCGCTGGCTTCATTTTCTTATCTTCCACAAACAATCCCAATTCAGAATTAAGCAACTCCTGATCGACTTGTGTTTCGAGCACGATTGTAATCAAATTTTCGGGAACAGCATGAGGTGGACGCTCACGAATGAAGTTCGAAATGTCGATTGCACCTGGCAATTCTAAAGAAGTTCGACTTTGAATCTCCAAAACTCTTTTACCATCAACATATGACTCTTTTGCTTTGCTGATATTTAAATCGGCAATTAGCCAACCGAGGTTTTCATCATGCAGATATTTGTCTGCAATGCTCACCAAAGTTTCGTCAAGCCCCATTAGCACGGTCATACGGCGGTGAGATGAAGATACACTTGTGGGCGAAATTCGTTCTTCATCATGCTTATCTTCGACAACATCAATTCGCTTATTTTGGGAAGAAACATCTGAGTCGGATGGTGATATTTTATTTGTCTGGGGAGCAATCTCGATTTCTGAAAAATGCTGTCGAATTTTTGAAACACCACTCGATGCAAGAAGCGAGGCCAATAAAATTTCTGCCCCTGTTAGAAAGCGCTTTGCCGAAATTGGGGTTGAAGTGGAGAAGGTTTGAACATCACTAAGTGTTAGTCGTGATGGATCGTGAGAAGAATGCAAACCAGTAAAGCTCGAGGTATTTGGTAGCGTCTGAACTTCCTGAGGTTTAGCTACACTCACTCTTTTGTCATTGATGGACACATTAGGATTTAGAGAAATTGCAGCAGAAATTGCCCCGGGGTCTTGGCGCACTCGTTTCGCTCCAGCAGCGGCAAAAATTGCCGCCAGCGCAATTTCAGCACCCGTGATGTATCGTTGCTCGACACGATTATTGAACGTGTAAGTCTGCTGAGTTTTTGCTATGGATTGTTGCTCGGTAGCGCTCTGTACAAATATTCTTCCTGGCTGCAACAAGCTTGATTGACCAGGTAGGCGTGTGACATTTACATCAGTCACGGAGTTTGGTATCACTTTATGCACAGGAATTGTTGCAGCAGAATCTGCTTTTTGCTGTGTTTGCTTAGTCGAAGCACTGCCAGCAGTCTGGCGAATTGAAACTGATTCTGTGGGCTGGTTTATGCTCTGATTTTGGACTGGTTCGATACGCGCTTGCCAGCTTATACCGTTAGGAAATTTCTCGTGCGAGATCTGCTCAATTACGGAATGCTCAACGCTTCCCTTTATTTCTGAAAGTGTCTTTCTGGCGGACCCTACCGAGGAAAAAGCAGCGCTGACACTTTCCGCTTTTGGGGGTTGATTTGCGTTTTCATGCGTTTTTTCAGCAACAAATTTATTCTCCGAAGAAGTTGCGGGTCGAGCGACAGAAGTGACACTATCTGCGACTTTAGTTTTAAGCTCAACCTCAGGTGACGGCTTAACCGGACTTGCGCCTGATTCTGGTGACACAGAGGTTTGTGCGGCTCTTCCTTTCTCCAGCTCCATCTCCAATTTCAACTGCAAATTTGATGGCGGCTTCTGTTCCGATTTCAACTCTGGCTTCAACTCTGGCTTCAGCTCTGACTTCGACTCGAATTTCGGATCGAACTTCGAATCCAACTTCGGCGCTGGACGAGCCTCCTGGCGCATCTCTAGACTTGCCTCGTGACGTGAATTACTCTCCGAAGTTGATCGTCCTTCGAAAATTCGACGTGACGATTCTGACGACGAATTACTGTCAGACGATGTGCGTTTATCGAACACTGACTTCTGATTATTAAGTGGTGCTTCGGACACCGCGTTATCGTTTGGCTTCTTCGCTGCTTGCTCAGTGTTGCGCAAAGCTTGCGCTGAGGGTACAGGCACACCTGTGATAGACGCAACATCACCTTTCACCGATATCGTTTTTTGTTGCGGTAAATCCTGACTTGATGGCTCAGTCCTTGTCTGTGGGCGATTTGCAGTCCCTTGCGTTGCATTTGACTCTCTGACATTAAGCGTAGGCTTTAAATCTTGCGAAATAGGCAAATTTCGCTCCACAGGAGCTTTAGCTGATAAAGGTTTTTCCGCTTCTGGTTTTACTGCACTTCGCTCTAATGGTTTTTCAGAAGTTGGTTTGTCGACGTGAGTTTTGTCTTTCGCAGCTTTGTCGTGAATACCTTTTTCAACGTATCGCGTCAGGGATTCGCGGTCATAAAGCGGAACTTGCGATATCGATTTTTTCACCTGGTGATAGGCGTCAAGATCTTTCTGCTGCTCCGGGCTGATTTTTCCCGAAAGCGTTTTTTGATTGACCTGTTCTTCCAGCGCTTTGCCCCGCTCATACTGCGCAGCCAGAGCAGGTGAAATGCTCGACAATACCTTGTCGCCAGAGTGCGTGCCAGAAACTTGATCGATGGCAATGTTTTTCGCATCATTAACCGCTTTGCCGGCATTGTCTATCAGCTGACCAAGAAATCCAATGTCTTGCTCATGATGCCCGGACTCTTTGTGAGCCTTCGGAGCCTCTTGCTTTCTTAATTCTTCTTCCGGTGTCGTCATGCCAAACTCCGGCAAGAACTGAAACTTTAATTGGCGACTGAGTGCCTGAAACTCCACCAGTTCGACCTCACATATATGTACCCGCAGACAAGCTACCCCCTAACGCGAGCAGCTTAGCTTGAGTCAATTTGAAAAGAACTGTGGAATTCAACAGTCTATTTTGCCGGTACGATCATGAGCACGCTTTTGACTCTGGTCTCGGGTGTTTTTCCACACACCATTTTAGTTTTGCCTGCTGCGCTAGAATCCGCTATCACCATCGTAGTCGATGTTCCACCATCAAAGTTTATAGCCGTTGTCGCACCAAGCTCTTTAAGCAATTGACTGAGATCTCTCAAAGTTATACCTGAGGCAAACTCGTCCTGCCCTTTTCCGGGAATGCAAACAATTAAAGCGAAGTTATCGGCGGTGACACCACAGGCAGTGCGAGCGGCGGTTCTTTCACAACCGATCGAATCGACGAGCTTTCCATCTGTACCAGTCCGAATGAAAGCCTCTTCTTTCGAAGTCAGTTTCGGCAGAAGCTGCGGTCCGCCCTGGAGAATGTGCACGACCTTTGTCTCTTTCGCCGTCAAATCTTTGTGCGCAGCAATTCCTAAAGTGACCGAATTATTCTTACCTTGCATAATGCGCAATTCACTACGATTAAAAATCGTGTCCAAAAAAGGTTGCAATTTGGGATTGTTGGTCAAATCCTTGTTTGTGGTCGGATCACATACTTGCTTCCCGCCTACGTAGACGAAACTTGTACTTTCACCATTCGACAAATTGAAAAATCCACCATTAACTGCCATGAGCGCACCTGACTTGGTAGCGGTTACCGAGGTAGGGTTCGTGGGCGAATTCACTGTCGGTTTTAACGCATATTTTTTGGATGCCAGGTCTAAAACGCACAAATGCACTTTCAGTCCGTTTTTCCAATCAAAGGCATAATAACCAACAGATTGATCGGCACTTAGTTGCGAAGTGAGCTTGAGCTCGCGCCAACTGGTCAGCGCCTGACTAGCTTTCTGATCCTGCGCATTACCGTTATTGACAGATAAGGTCGCCGTAAGCAATAAACCAAGTGAAAATCCGAACGTTTTGCGTCTAAACAAAGCATAGTCCTGAGTTGAGGTAGATTTAGACATGATAGCCGCAAAGGGCGACCGTTTCCATTTTTGCGCTTTCCTGATGAGTAGAGTTCGCACCTGAGCAGGTGGTGTAATCACCATTGTTGGAAGCTTGCAAAAAGCTTACATTCATAGATGTCTTCCTGACAAACCTGTCTTCTAATTTCGGAGCAAATGCAATGGGCTCTCCTCAGCGCGGCATTGAAAACTTTGACACTCCCGTCAGCGCAATTGCGGTCAACGATAAAGCGGTCGATTTAGCCAGCCAACTTTGGATGGGACAACTCAAAAGTGCAGCGGAGCAACCGCTGACAAGAGAACAGCAAGATCGCCAGAAAGCATTGCCCGTTGAGCGAACTAGTCCGGAAAGAGCAGCCCCTGCATATCCAGGTGTTCCCCACGATCAGGACAAACGAATTCTCGGACCACTGTTGAGAAACATCAATCCAGCAGCAGGCGCGCTCTACCAGCTCTATCTGAAAACTTATAGCGATAGAAGTGGCGAAAATAAGGTGCCAAACTCTATACAAATTGCTGAATTGCATAAAGGTGTCAACGAGCGGGTCAAAGTCGTGGATATTTTGGGTGACAGCGAAATGTTTCAAGCATCAACGCATGGTCGAATGCTTCATCCGGATGGAATTAAACGTCCGGGAGATTTTTATGCTGTCCTCTCGGATAAAGCTGGCGATCCCGTAAACGTTATTGAATACACAAAAGGGCAGGACGGTCCAAAGTATTTACAGCAGTGGATTTTCAATAGCGACGTAAATGAAGCAAAAGGTTTGCAGCGAACAACGATCACGCAATTCGCCGCCGAAAGTCAGCCGCTCTACAGACCGAAAGAACAACAAGGAAACGTCGCCGACGTTTACACAGGCAAAACCGAGTACATTTATTCTCGAGAAGGAAAAATTCTTACAGCGACGAAATACAACGCGATGAATAATCCCGAAGTAGCTGTAGATTACCGCGGACCTGCTCCTACCATGCAAGTGCGCGATCCTAATTCGGGAGTGTTGAGAGATGCAAAATATCATCCGGCACAAGTGAAAAAACTGGCTTTCACAAATCTATTCTTAGGCGGCTGAGAAAAATCAAACTGATCACGCTAAAATAAGCGATAACAGCTTTGAAAGGAATCTCAGTGAAAGACCTTTTGATTCTTTGCCCGACTGATCGCGAGCGAAGAAATCTCCCGCGAATAGCAGAGAAAATCGGGGTCAAACTGCGGTTTGATGAATTTGGCGGAGATTATTTCGACGTTCTTTTAGGGCAAAATCCGAAGCTCGACATTCAGCCATTAGAAATAATGCGTCTGTTGGATGAAACAGTTCAACACCATTATGATGACAATTTGATTGGCGTCACTTCTGGAGTGGGTTACCCCGGAATGTCAGCTACCGCGGTACTTTCACAGCGGTTGAATTTGCCTGGTCCAAAACCAGAACCAATTCTCATTTGCGAACATAAATACTACAGTCGAGTTGAGCAAGAAAAATATGTCCCGTCGGCGACACCAAAATTTCACTTGATCGATCCCAAAAATCTGGACACTTTGAATGATATCGATTTCTTTCCAGGCTTTTTAAAACCCGTGAAATCTTGCATGTCAATGAATGCATTCACAGTTGAAAATAAGAGCCAGCTTGAAAAACTCGCTAAAGATTCTCTCCTTCCTGAGCTTTTCATCAAGCCTTTTAATGACCTCGTTCGCAACTGCACTAATTGGGATTTAGATGCTTCATATCTTTTGTACGAAGAATTACTGGAAGGTTTGCAAGTATCACTTGAAGGCTTTGTGTTTAATGGCAAAGTCACAATCATGGGCATCATCGATGCAATCATGTTTCCAAATACATTTTCATTTAAACGCTTTCAGTATCCCTCGAAATTGACTGTTGATGTCCTTCTTCGCATGGAGCAAATTGCCACGGACTTTATCACCGGAATTGGCTACGACAATGCGATGTTCAATTTTGAAATGATATATAACCCTGAGAAGGATTCTATCCACATCATTGAAATCAATCCGAAAATTGCATCCCAGTTTCCGGATTTGTTCGAGAAAGTTGATGGGACAAATTCATATGCAGTCATGCTGGAAATAGCAATCGGGAAAGAGCCTGAGTTTTTGCGTCGGCAGGGCAAGCACGATATCGCTGCCAGTTGCGTTATGAGAACCTTTGAAGACATGCTGGTCAAAGCTTTACCCTCAAAAGAAAATATTGCAGAAGTCGAGAAAGCATTTCCGGATTCGTTGGTGCAAATTATTGCCACCAACGGCAAGCGTTTATCGGAACAAAGTCAGGATTCTCACAGCTTCAGGTATGGCTTGATCAATATGGGCGCAGGATCTGAAGAAGAACTCGAAAAAAATTTCGAAGAAGCATGTTCAATTCTAGAGTTCGACCTACAGCCGGTCTTAACAGCAAAAAAGTAAAATGGGAGACAAGAAGAGATTACTCATTACAGTTAATCCGGATCTTGTGGCGGGCAAAAGAGTTTCCACTATTCGCTCGGTTGTTAGCGCACTAGACCCAATCTGCGATCTTCTGATCGTACCAATTTCCGAATATAACTTTCGTGATTCAACTGTTTCTGCCTACAAGAGGCTGAAAGGCGGAATTTTTTCTCCAATCGGCGAAATCAAGCCTGAGTGCGACTTGTGGATAGTCTACAGCGACGGTTATTGGCTAGACCACACGAGATATGGCTTCTCGTCGCGCATGGATTTTATACGAGCACAATTCAAATTCCATCAGGATGCATTAGATTCGTTTGTGGTAGCAAAAGTCATAAACACACCTCAAGCAGAAAAGAATTGTCTTAAGTCATGGCTCGCGGAAATTGACGCTGAAAAATTTGGCACCATTCCTACTTTCAAAGTTCGCACATTTGGAGACGTTAAAGAGCTTCTCCAAAACCGCGGAACTCTTGTCGCCAAGCCTGATTGGGGCGGTGCAGGAGGCGGGATTTTCAAAATATCAAATAAAGACGACATTTCAAAATTGGAAAGCCTGCTTCATCAAGAGAGTATTTCTCACAACCTACTCAACGATTACAGCTTCCAGCTTTATGCAACTGGTGAAGAAAAACGTCTCTGGTTTGTCGGTGGCGAATGCGTGTCGGGCAGAAAAACCTACGGAAGACACACACCCTGGTCGCCAGATACGAAAGAATTCAAAGTGATTTACTACGGCGATCGGAGTGTACGAGGCTTTTCAGATGACGTAATGCTGGCGCGAACACTGTGCCACAAGGCGGGATTTTTGGTCGGCTCGATTGATTTTATCGGAAACCAAATAAATGAGATTAATGGGGCAGGCACTAC
>JACMKL010000312.1 GCA_014380105.1 Candidatus Melainabacteria bacterium | reverse complement strand
GGGCGCAACATCAGTAGAACCTCGATATCTGAAATTGATGCAAGTTGTTGGTGCAAGTCGCATGCAAGTCTTTCGCCTTGTGGTGGTGCCTTCATCTTTGATATGGGTAATCAACGCCATGAAGCTGAACATAGGCTTAGCATTACTCGGAGCCTTTATTGGTGAATTCATTTCGGCTGAAGAAGGGCTTGGGTATATGATTGTCAAAGCCTCAGGACTTTACGACATGGCGACTGTAATTGTTGGAATTATCGCTTTGGTAATCATTGCGTTATTGCTGAATGTTTTGGTTGATCAGCTGGAGAAGCGGCTCTTTAGCTGGCGCTATCTGTAACTTCGGGGAATTGCTCAGCTTTTGTTCTCAAGATGACTCAGGCTAGCGATAGGTGAATGCTCTTGACGTGCCGCTAATTGCGGCTTTTGCGTTGTGTGCGTTGCCTCACTCATTGAGGTTTGCGCCACATTACTTATAGGCTCACAACATTCCCTTGTTCTTAAATACTTTTTTTAGCAAACCCTCCCTCTCTCACATCCTCCGATCCACATCCAACTGTTCATCTCGTCAGAGAAACCTATCGACCGTGTCGATGAGCAGGAGACCAAAAACATGCATAGAAATCTAGGAATACTTGGACGGCGCTTTGCCTGGGCTGGTGGAATTGAAGATACCTTCATTCCGCAGGAACGTCCGGGACTACGCGCTCTTGATGAATACGAACTCACGCAGCACTACACGCAGTGGCGCGGCGACCTTGAGCGAGCGGCTGATGCTGGAATTAAGATTCTGCGTTGGGGCGTTCCGTGGTTTAAAGTAGAACCAAGCAAGGGCGTTTTCGATTGGACTTTTACTGACGAAGTTTTGCCATACATGGTGAACGACCTCGGTATCACGCCAATCATTGACCTCGTTCATTACGGCACACCCGTGTGGCTTGAGGGCAGCTTTGTCGATGATGCTTACAGCGATTGTGTTGCCGACTACGCGAAAGCTTTTGCTGAGCGTTACGGCAATCTGGTTCGGTATTACACGCCGCTCAATGAGCCGACTGTGAACGCCGAATTTTCCGGACTGAAAGGCGAATGGCCTCCCTATTTGCGTGAATCGGAAGGCTACGTTCGAGTCCTCCTGCCGATTTCGCTCGGCATTCAAAAGACCGTGCGCGCCATCAAAAGTGTCGATAATGACGCTATCTTTGTTGCCGTCGAAGCGATGCATCTTGGTATAACACTCTCCTCAGGCGCTCAGAAAGCGGCCCGGGAAGTGTTTTATCAGGATTTGCTTTGCTATGACCTTGTTCGGGGAGTCGTCACCGATGAGCACCCCTTGCAGGCATGGCTGATCGAAAAAGGTGCTTCTCAGGCGGTTCTTGATGAGCTACTTGCGGGCGCTGTCGATCAGCATGTTCTCGGCGTCAACTTCTATCCCTGGTCAGGTACGCGTCTTGATGTCGATAAAGATGGACGTGTGATCAATGTTGGAAACGACGTGGTGGGCGGGCAATTGCTTGATGTTCTCCGTCTCGTTCACGAGTATGTGGATACACCGCTGATGGTGACTGAGACCAGTAATGCCGGGGACATGGCTGGACGGAAACGCTGGATGCGAGACACTATCGCAGCTGTCGCTCAGGCACGGCGCGAGAAAATTCCAGTGCTCGGATATACCTGGTTCCCCATCTTCACCATGATTGCATGGGATTACCGCACCGCATCAACGCCGGTTGAGAAGCATCTCTTGCATCTCGGGCTGTGGGATTGCGCCTTCGATGAAGATGGAACATTGGTGCGTCATCACACTCCTATGTGTGATTTGTACTCAAGGTTCATTAAGCGTGGAAGCCCGCGTACCAGAAAGCGTGTTGTCTGAATTGGACGGAGACGAGGTAGCCACGATGCTGCTTCGTCTTCGTCTTTTTTCAAAATAACTCTTTATACTATGCTAAGTCGTAATAATTCTTTCGCAATCTTGCACAATGACTTAAAATGGTTAGCACCACCAGGAGCACATCGTGCAAGATTCGCTTTTCGAATTCAGAATCAGGAAAGTCCGTATTGGCGATTACAATCGCGAGCTTTCTTCTTTGGCAAAGGAAGTCGAGATCGATTTCGAAGAAGCTTTTATGCGTTCGAATTTTCTTGTCAGTGCTCCATTTAAGCGCATTTATCTTTATGTAGCTTTCAGCGATCGAGACAGCGGACCGAAAATTGCTTTTGTTGATCGAGAGCATATGCAAGTTAATGTCGATTCCGAAATCGACTGGAGGGCACACGTTTCGGACGATCGACCTACATTGAAAAACTTTATGATTGCGAAGGTTTTTGAAAGTCTATGCATGGTTACCCAGAAATTTGAAGTTTCACTCAAGCCCTTGCTGGTTGAGCTAGAGCGGCTCAGAGTCTGCACTGTGTTACCTGTTGAGAGTGTTGTTGTTGAAAAACCAATGCTGACAAATACGCTTTCGTTTTCTAACGAATTAGAATTTTGCATTCGCTTATCCAATGATCAATATGGCACTGAAGAAGAGCGCAAAAAGTGGCAGGAGTTTGTCACCTCACTAGAGAGTGACGAAGCTGAATTTTCAGGGACATTGTGCGGAGAAGGCTATTACTTTCTCGGACTCTATGTTGAAAATCCTCGCGATTTTTATGCCGAAATTGAAAGTGAGCTCGATAAAAGGAATTTCCCGAAAGGTTCTCGGGTAGTCGGTAAGTATCTAAACGGCTTATATTCAGAGCGTGACGTTCTCGCTGAATATTAGTTCGTTACAATATTTGCCCTGCCTGTCCGGGTTTTAGTTCTTTGGTTTTCAAGATGGGAGAGCTAGCGTGTGCAATATAGTTTCAAATAATTGCTTTCTTCATGACAGCCTATCGAATTTAGCCTATCTCAGAGGCTATCTTCGCGAGCAACATCTCTAACACCAAATTCTTGAAGAAATAAGCCAAACACCAGCAGACCAAAGCAAAACCTACGTAATCTCGACCTAGTCAGCAAGCCTTTTTTGCTGTGGCTGGTGATTTTTTCAAGAAGTTGCTGAGATGTTTTCCCTGATGCACAACGTTCAGTGAACTGTGCGTCTGCCTTCCCGCGATCAAAAACCAAACAAAGGAATCACTCGATGACAGGCTGTGTTCACATCATCTGCGATTATGCCCCCGGCGATCTTGCCTGGTCCGAAATTCTCGCTGCACTCTCCGACAAGTTGCCTGGACAGGTCCGCCTTGTTCAGACCTGCGTCGGCTCTTTCGATACGGTCGCCACTGGCTTTGCTGTCGCTCAGCTCGCTGCTCGCCCGACTGCCCTCGCCGACAAGCTTGTCCTCTTCGCCAATTGCGCTCCGCGCAAAGACTTGAAGACCGCGCGCAAGGACAACGAAGGCGAAGGTCTGGTCTATGCGAAGTTGAAGAATGGCGCCCAGCTTCTGGTCGTCAACTCCGGCTACTCGCTTTCCTTCGTTCGCGAGCACATCGCCGAGCTGCGTGCGACCAAGACATCGAACAAGGGAAGCCAGTTTCGCTCGCGCGACAACTTCCCTTCTGCGGTGGCTCAGTGTCTCAATGGCGACTTGACCTTCCTCGACAAGCTGCTCGACCACAACTGCCCCGACATCATTCCGGCCATGCCCGAATCGGTGGTCGCATACGTCGACTCGTTCGGCAACATCAAGACGTCCATCCGCAGCGGCAACAAGCTCCTCGAGTCGCTGAAAGAGGGCGATAAGGTGCGCATCCTGCTGAACGACACGCGGCGCTATGCCACGGTCACCACAGGCTCTTTCAGCGTGCCCGAGGGCGAACTCGCTTTCGCTCCCGGCTCCTCCGGCTATGGAGCGCCCTTCTGGGAGCTCTTCAAGCGCGGCGGCTCTGCCGTGAAGGAATTCGGCAATCCCCTCGCCGGGTCCCGTATCGAGATTTCGCTGCTCTAAGAGCGTCGATTCTCAAGTTCCAGATTCTCAGAAGAGCGCCAATGGTGGCGCTCTTCGTTTCAACAAAGTTTCAAGGAAATACCAATGCTCAATTTGATTCTCGTAGGCGTCGCTGCAACTGTGATTGCAGGCGGCTTCAGCTACTGGCTGTCCAACAAGTTCTGGTCGTCGGCATACTCCAAGACCAACAAGTCCGGTGATTTCGGCTCCCCGCGCGGTGGCGTTTTTGCCACTCTTTCCGGCTCGCTGATCGGACTGCTCTTGTTCGCGCATGTCGGCAAATACTTCCTGACCCCGGACGAAGTCGGCGTCGGAATGATAACCAGCTTGATTGCTGGCGCCCTCTTCGGATTTCTTCCGCTCTTCCTCACCAAGCGGCAGCCTCCTGCTGACGGCGACAAGAAGTAGTTAGGTCGGCAGAAGCGCAGTACATTTGCCAGAATGGCTCTGTACTGCGCTTTTGTTTTAGTTTCTTTCGTACTAACAATTACAGTAGACATTTTTTGCTCCACCTAATTTCACTGCGTTTTGATGCAGAATTTATCCAGGCATCAGTTCTCTTGATTTTGTATTGACAGAAGAATGCTTCAATGTAGATGGGGTTCTTTCAACAAACGAGCACTTAAGAACATGGTTAGTTTGAATTGCAGTCTGGCCACTGAAGTGAGACAGTTCACGGCTGATTTCAGTTGTAGCTGAATATCACTGAAACAGCGCGCTAACTTTATTTCGCGCTGTCACGAAAGACGCGCAGCATCAAAGCAATCAAAGAGTTACTTCGACAAAACATTGTGTTGTCGAAATAAATAAAGGCGCATCGCTGGTTTTTCTGAGCATGGAGAATATGCTTGGACTCTCTGATTAAAGTGCTGTGATGCAGTAGACAACTCATTTTCCAATATATTGATCAGGAGAATTCAAATGCAAATTAGATTGATTGAGCCACAGCTCAAAAATTGGTTACTGGTTGCTGAAGGGCTTAACGATCCCCAAGGCTGGAACCGTTTTGTGCCATGCCACGACCACAATTCCGAACGTTTTCTTTTCGAAGGCAGCGCCCGTGAGACAACTGCAATAAAGCTGAATCTCTGCAAAGAGCTGCTGGTTGCGGGCTCTTGTAGCTTCGAGTATTCGTGGGACACAGCTGAAGATGACGTTCTGGAACATGCGATGGATATTGCCGAAAAACTTGGAGTTGAACTAATAATTGGTGTCGATGTTCCTTTGCATCCCCATACGCGCGCTGCTGCTTGACTGAGATGTTGCAATCGTAGATTTCACCAACCTTTCGGGTTTTACTTGTCAATGAGGTGTGGGCAGAATCTGCTCACACCTTACACTTTGTACTTTCTTGATGTATCAAATTCGCTTAAGAGCTCCATTGGTACTTACTTTGTATCTTTGGCACCAAAATTTTGTTGACGCTGATTTGACATCGAAGCTGCGCTAGCTTTTCAGTGAATAATTCTCTCAACGTGCCGTGCAATCACCCTTTCGGGTAATGCTTGCAGTGCATGAAAATGTTGAATAAGTGCGCCGCAAAGACTAGGTTGATATCCTTCATTCTTCACTTCCCTCGCCACCATCCAAAGTTTCAAACAACACACAGCAATTCACTTTTAGGTTCCCCTTGCACTCAACCTTGAGCGCCTTGAGGAGAGTGTCTTCCTGTACATTCTGGCGCGGTGAGCTAAACACACGGAGACTCAATGAAGCACCAAACGTTTCTCGAATCGAAAACGACTCTTGTTATCTGTGCAGTCGTTTTTCTCGGTGCACTTACATTTGCACTTCATATGGTCTTTGCTTCGAATCTACTCACTGGAGTTTTGACGCTGCTATCAACTCTCCTTGCGTTGGTGGTTTGGAAAACTGTGGGGCAAAGGAAGGACTTGCCTGAGCCATTCAGTTCGGAAAACTCTGAGCCGGAAATGGATGATATTGCTGAGCCGAAAAAGCCGGTCGATAGTCAAAAACCTCCTTCCAAGGTGGCGGGTCTGATTGTCACTTTCAACAAGGGCGAATTGATTGCCCACGATGGAGAAGTGGTTGAGGGATTTGCATTTGTTGATGAAAGCGCAATTGCGGGCGTCTCTTCGCCTGTGATCGTCGAAGCGTCAACAGGTCGCAATCAGGTTTTTGCAGGCGGGCTCGTTGTTGAAGGGTCGATCAAAATTAGATGCAAATGAACGCTAACCAAAGGAGATCCACATGTGGATTGCATACTTAATTCTGGTTGTCGCTCTTGCTGGCATAGCATATGAAGAGTTTCGGCTCTATCGAGAAGATTGTGCTGTGCTGCGTCACACGATTTCTGTCAATCTGTCGATTCTTTCTTCGGAGCTTGTCGAGCTTCAGAGAATCGCGGACTTTTCCACTACTTCGAAAGAAGTTGAGCGTGCCAAGCACTTGCTCATTTTCGCCTCAACTCTAAGTGAAGGCGCCAGTGAAGAGCTTCATTCGGCGACGCGCAAGGAGTTGCGTTTGATGCTCGGAAGAGTTTTCAGAGCAATGATGCATTCAGCTGAGGCACGCCGCTTGCTCGGTGCTTGTCGTAAGTAAACGTCCTGAATATGGGCGATCAGACTTAAAATCTGGTCGCCCATATTGCCGAATTTCCTCCCCGAAAAATTTTTTGAACCAAGGCAACGATATGGTGTAGTGTAAATGAGTTTTTCCTCGTAAATTTCCATGTCTCCAGGCGTCACTCTCAGGCAGGCGCTCGGGCAACTGTGGTAGAACGGCCCTAGAACTTAAAAAGGACATCTATCATGCCGAAAGTTGATTCGGATTCGTCGACAACGAACGCTCAGAAAGACTGGTACAAAGATTTCTTTCAAGGGGTAACGCTAGATTTTTGGCGAGCCGTAATCACCCCTGAGCAGACCAGAGCCGAAGCTGATTTCGTGATAGAAGCGCTTGGAGTCAAGAAAGGCGCCCATCTTGTCGATGTGCCATGCGGCAACGGCAGGCACGCTGTGGAATTAGCTAAACGTGGTTTTCGCGTCACCGGAATTGATATTAGCGATGACTACATCAAAGAAGCAAATTCACGAGCCGGTGAGCTTACTAATTTGCTGACTTTTATAGAGGATGATATGCGCAACATCCGCACAGCTAATGCGTTTGATGGCGGATACTGCCTCGGCGATTGTTTTGGCTATCTCGATCATCATTCATCTGAAGAATTTTTGAAAGCTCTTGCGAAGGCTCTAAAGCCCGATTCAAAGCTGGTTATTGATACTTCGATGGTAGCAGAATGTTTAATTCCAAATTTGCACAAGAAAGTCGAATATAATTTTGATCAGATTCAAGTGCAGATCGAGAATAGCTACCATGCTGAATCTAGTTGTCTTGAGACGACTTATTTTTTTACTCAAAATGGTTTAAGAGAAGTTCGTCACTCGCTACATTGGGTCTTCACGGCAGGCGAAATTAATAGAATGCTTGGCCGAACTGGGTTTCGTTTGCTGCATCTATTTGGCTCACTGGAAAGCGAACCATTTAAAATAGGCGCCGACCGGTTGCTTGTTGTTGCTCAAAAGGTCTAATTATCAGCTTACGGCAGCAAGTTCTTCCACCTTCACTCCACACTCAGCCAGATCGCCCACTACAGCGTCAACAAGATTTTTGTATTCGCCTAATTTTTCCGGTGCATGTACGCCAGGCTCAGTGAATTTCTTTTGAGCAAGAAGCATCGCAACAGCAGCCGTGGTATAGCCTGTCGTGCGGCTCATCGCCGACTCACCGTTGGTCACTTTGTCGTACATGCGCCAGGCTAATTTCTTGTCGCCTCTCCTGCACTCAATGCGTAAAACTAAAAAATCCGGATGTTTGACACCAGCAAATTTTTTGCCGATGGTGTCAGCAGTAGTATCACCGGCCACCCCTTCTTCAAAAAGTCCAAGTGCGTGAAGTGACTGCATGGTCTCCATGTGACCTGGCCATCTGAGTGTTCGCTCCCACATATCAGGAACATTTGGAAAGCTAGTCAGAAGCGAACGCAACCCATCACTCAAAAACGCATCAAAAAATCCGGCGTCGTCTTTAACTTTATGCACTTCGGCAGAAAGTGGCGCTAAATCTGTGTCTTTGCCGTCCTCTCTGGCGCGGGCCGGGCGAATGTATTCGGCGATCAGGTCGCGAGGATTGAAATAAACGGCATGGTGAAACACTTCAGGCGGGGCGATTGGCATGCCGCCGACCAGTATATGTATGGAATCGAGTGAGCCAAGAATTTTATATGCGCTGCCAACTAGGATGTGACTGAGTCCTGGCGCGACCCCGCAATCGACAACGCAGCATGCTCCACTTTGCTTCGCCTTATTATCCAGGTCGAGTGGCGGATCGGGAGTGAAGCAAACATCGGCAACAGGAATGCCAGCGGCAATCAAATTAATCAGTGACTGACGAGCAATTGCGCTCGGTACGGCTAAAACAGCCGCATCTGCACCTTTTGCGGCTGCCTTTACCTGGTTTTCGTCAAGGACATCTAGTTGTTTATAAGTGACACCTTTCGGAAGGTCTGCCGGTTTTTGAATGTCTGCAATTTCAACCTCAGGTTTTTCCTTTCGAACAATCAAATTTTGAGCAATGACGCGACCCTGGAGACCACCACCGAACACAACAATTTTCATTTTGGACTATACCTCGTGATGGAAGCTGATCATTTTAATTTGCTCAAAACGCGCCAGTACCGGGTGTTTCACCCAAAAGTATAATATGGCAGAACTTAACAAGCGGGCGGTGTAAGTCTAGCATCTGCTAAAGTGTGTCACGCGCGCCTGACTTGAAAAAATAAAGGAGTCATATGTTCGAGCAATTTGTGCAAAATTTAGAAGCCTTCGCTGCTGCTGAGGCATCTATTGAGGCCGTCGTAATTGTTGGCTCCTGGGCAAACGGTACTGCAAAACCCGAATCTGACATTGATGTAGTAATGATCACTAATTCTACAGATCGCTTATTGAGTGAGTATACCTGGGTCTATAAATTCGGACGCTCATTGAGCTCTGATGAAGAAGACTATGATCTGGTACACGTTCTTCGCGCTTTCTACGATGGTGGAATGGAAGTCGAATTCGGCATTACGTCCGAGGCATGGCTGGCTGATGATCAATTGAAAGCGACCGGCAAAATTCTCGATACAGGTTGTAAGGTCGTGTATGACCCTAAAAATCTGATCGAACCTTTCAGAGCAAAAGCCAAGGCGCAAGCAGTCTCATAGCCCGCCAGTATAAGATTTTCGAAAAATCAGTGGTGTAATCACAATCTCTTCACGCTCTCGGCGTTAGATTGTCTTCACACCCCACGATTCTTCGGATACTAAAAATATGGCTGATGATGCACCCGTCAGAGCTGTTGAAGCGGCTCCAAAGTTTTACACGCCTATCGTTGATATGGCTGCCAGAACCCTAGACTATGCCTCTACATTCCTCCCAGGCAAATCGCCTGTGGAAAAGCAGAAAGATGTTCAACCAATGGTAATCACCGATAACGGTGCTGTGGTTGCACAGGGCGGAGACGCTGCCGTGATAAAGGCAGAGCCTAAGGTTGACCCTACCTCTACGCGCAAACCACTCAGTGCAGAGACGCTCGAGTCTGCTCAAGTAAAGTCTAAAGAAGGATATTTCCAATCTGCTAAGCGTTTGTTGGGCGATGATTTTACGCACAACGAAACGATGCAGTTTGTGAAATCGCTCAAGCAGAATTTTAAAGACGAACATCCCGGACAGAAAGATTTGAAGCGCGGGGATGCACTCTTCACTGAAAAGAATCGCGATGCCGTCATTGGTGGAATTGCCGATGAGGGGCTGAGAAAGCGGATCGGAGACAAGATTAACGGCGCGCCCACAGATTTGACGGCGGTCGGCACCAAGGCCGAGAAGGACAAAGCAGCGCCAGTTGCCGATCCTGTTGTGAGGAAACTTCCTGACACGGATGAAAAATTGAAAGCTGCAGGTGAGAAAGATACACCAGCAGTTGAAAAACCACTTAAAAGTGCATACCTGAAACGATATGAGCCCGGCGATAAATTTAGTGGGCTTACTTCTGAATATGGCTCTGGATGGCAGACTGCAAGCGGATTGCCGTTCCGTACGAGTGAAATGACCGCGGCCCACAAAGATTTACCTTTCGGGACAGTTCTGAATATCAGAAATCCCGAAACAGGCATTGAGAAAAAGATTGTAATTACAGACCATGGTCCGTTTGCCGGACAGAAAGTAAAAAGACCAGACGATAACAGCACGACTTATAGTCGCGTTCTAGACCTCTCAACAGGTGCTGCCAAAGCGCTTGGCGGCGTTGGTTTGAAACACTTGGACGTGACGATTGCCTACATTCCACCGAATGCAAAATGGGGTGATGCACGTCGAAATATTCATGGTGCCGAACGCGCAGCAGTTGAAGCAGACGTGCGGAGATACTCGCGAAGAGCATGATATTTAGTCAGTTTTTTTGCAGGCATGCTTTCGAATTTCGACAGCATGCCTTCTTCTTTTTTTAAAACTATAATTAATACTAAATACAGTAGTAGTTTTCATTGAAAATGAAGAAGTCCCGGGTCCTTGCGGATTTCCGAGACTTCCTCTGTTTAGGGTTCTACTCTACTGGCGAGGCACTAGGAGCGACGCCGTTCGATGACGCTGTCCAGATAGCGAATCGTGAAGATGATCGCGTCATAGACAAAATGCACCAGGATAGCCGCCTTGAGACCGAATGCGAACATCAGGTAGAAGAAGTACAGTCCGATGAACCAGGAGTTGATCAGACCGAACAGACCCTGATACTTGTGACCGTCGCGGAATTTGACGTTGGCGACAATCACAGCCGCGCCGATGAACCAGGCTGACTGCATGAACACGGGATTCAGCAGACCGAGACTGGTGAAGTCAGCGATCGGCATCAGAATGTGAGCGTTTATCCACCAGACCAGACCGTGCCCAAATGCGAAGCCACCCAGGATGAAGTCGCCGACGCGCACGCAAGCGATTGCCCACATGAAGATAAGCCAGCGGAAGACGATTTCTTCCATGACGCCAGCGCGCAGACTGAGCCACAGACCACTGGCCAGATAGCGTTCGGCGAAGATGTTTTGCGAGTGACTGTTGCGAGTGAACAGCGACACCAGTAAGGTGAAGCCAGCCGCCCAGGCAAGAATCGGCGTTGACGCTTTGAGCCAGTCCATAGGCTCGCCGCGAGTTTCCCAGAGTTCAGCGAACTCGTAGGGAATCAGCGCCGGGAAGAAGAACTCCACAGCACCGACCATGACCATCAGGCAGAGCGCCCAGTAAATCCACGCGCCCCAGTTGGCTTTCGGGGTGGCGGATGCGACAATTCGAAGCAGGTTTTGCATAGCTATTTTGGTCCTTCTCATTTGATTTGTTTGCGCACTCGCTAAGAGAGCATCGAATGCGCATGACAGAGAACGCGCAAAGGGAGCGCGTTCTCACAAAGTGAACAAGTTGCGGTCAGGCAGCAGCGAGCGAAAGCCTGGACTTGAGGTATTTGAATGCAGCCGTGAGAGAGGCGTTCTCCTCCACGCTGTCATCCACGACCTGGTCCGGTCTGACGCCGTTTGCCACCTTCTGACCGTGATCTCCGAGCCAGGCGAGATTGGCGTCGAAGAAACGAGCGAACGTCACTTTCAAGTTCGCCCTGCCTTCAAGCACTACGATGGTGGATTGAGCGATGCCCTTTCCGGCCGTCGTTTTGCCCATGGCAATGCACAGACCACTATCCTTGCCATTCTCCAGAATCGCCGAAGCGAAAAGTTCTGCTGAGCTGGCTGTGCGGTCGTTGAACAAAACGACCGTCGGCTTGCCCGCCAGAATTGGAGCGCGACGCATATAGAGGTCTGGCTCTTTGTCGACACCATCTTCGTTTTCGAGGATGATGTAGGCATCTTCCCTGAAGCCGATGACGCGCCGCTTGATACCAGACTTGGTGCGACGCTCTATGGCCGTGATGGTGCCGGAAGCGACGAACATCTCCAAGCAATTTGCTGTGTCGTCAATCAGCCCGCCACCGTTGTTGCGCACGTCGACGATGAAGGCGACGCACGATTTGATTTCTTCGGCGGCGCGCGCAACTTGCTCGATGACGTTTGCCTGACTGAAGGACAGGATGCGGATGTATCCGACGTTTCCTGGCATGATCAGAGAGAATACCGAGCTGTCTTCCGGATCATCGCGCTCTTTGGCGTGCTCGGCGTATTCGTCTTGTGGTACCAGGCGCGTGTATTTGTCATCGAGCGTTTTCAGCGCTTCGGCGGCGAAGGCTAGTGCCGACCGGTCGTCGACAATGCGTTCGTCGTAGGCGTGTTCCTTGCTTGCCCAGTCCTTTTCGGCCAGTCGGTCAGCGTCGTAAAACAGATTTGCGACGTTTTGCCAGATCGCGTGATAGAGCTGCCGCCCGTTAAGGGAGGCGCTTTCCATTTGCTTAATCATAGAAAACCTCCTTCATTTGTGCGACCGAAGTCGCGTTCATAAATCGATGAACGAGAGCGAGCGAGTAGCTGCACTCTCGTCCATCGCCTCAGGCAGGGCGGCAAGCAAATCAAGCAGTCAAGCTCAATTCGTCGATGTCAGCTCTGCGTCGTTGTTACTTGCCGGACGTATCCGCCTTGCCCTTCAGCCCGCCCGAGAACAAGGCGACGATAATGGCGAGCATCAGTAGCGCGATGCCGCCGATGAAGCCAAACACGACCGCCGTGAACGCGAAGGTGAGGATGAAGTTGAGCACCGCCGTGATGGCGATGAGGACAGTGAGCGGGCTGATTGCCGTCAGCGCGATGTAGAGACCCAGGCTCGTCCAGGCAGATACCAGACCGGCGACGATGAGGTCGGCGTAGAGCGCGTACTTGAGCGCCTTGTGCAGAACCGGATTCTCCGCCTTGTGCGCTGCCGTTTCGCCTTCCGCCTTCTTCTTCCCGAGCATGGCGCCGGAGGCGATGCCGTAGAAGACCGCACCGATGATGGTGGCAATCGACAGGATGAAGCTGTAGACCACGGTGCCGAAGGCGAAGACGCCCAGGAAGGTGAGCAGGCTGAACGAGACGTTGGCCGCTCCGACGTCGGAAGCCGAAGTCGCCAGGATGTAAGCGAGCAGACCGCTGGTCGTCGCTTTCAAAAACGAGATGGATGCGGCGATGGCGACGATCGTCAGGCCGATTTTCTTCAGGGGCAAAGTGTTGTTGTTCATAGAATTCTCTTTCTTCTGCGCTGGTTGCGCGTTGTTGATTGAAAGCGAGGAGAGTTATTTCTCCCCACTGATTACGAACTCAGTGCACTGCATTTTGCTGAAGGTCGAGCCAGCGGAGGCGGTTCAGGAAAGCTTGCGCTTCACCCGAACCGCCCCGCCGCTTCAGCTAACGACTGGCGTCGTTATTTCTTCTCGACTTCCGCGGGCGGCAAAGGCTTCGCCGGATGGTTTCCGTCGAGAGTCTTGCAGTGGAACGTGTTGACCGCGGTTTCCTGGCTGTTGGTGTCGAGGAAGGTAAACACCACCTCGTCACCGTCCTTCACAAGCGGGATGCGCGCGTAGGAGTCACGGCTCACCAGGTAGATTCGCGAATCGCCTTCCAGAACGAACATGTACGTCGGCGAGCCGCCGTTGTTGCTCGAAGGAAGGAGGGCGATGCGCTGCACGTTGCCGGTGATTTCCTTGCTCTGCTGCACGGTTTGCGAAATCGACTCGCCACCACGCTTGGTGCGGGCTAGTTGCGTGGCGTAGAGGCGAAGTGCGGTCTGCTTGTCGTTGGCGTAGATGACGTCGGCAGCATTTTGCGTGTGAGCGCGCATGATGCCTATACCACCGAAGGACTTGCCGATCGACTGCGGTGCAGTATAAATTGCCACCCAGGTCAGTTCACCGTAGATGCTGTACAACTGCACAGATTCGACCGGGTAGTGCTTGATGTTATCGCGCGCGTTCTGCATCGTCTCGACCACGGACGAGCCGACGTTGAAGCCGGTCAGACCAGGGTAGAAGACGCCCTTGTTTTCGCTCGACTCGAAGACCAGCACGCCGACGACCGTGTGATCGCCTTCGACTGTGGAAGTCATCGGCACCACCCAGGCGTTATGCTCGTCCTTGGTGTACGCCAGTTCGATGTCGGCCGGTTCCATGGTGCCGGTCTTGTTGTTGCCGAAGATCACGCTCCAGGTGTTCTCGCGCGCGAACTCGCCGCCGTACATGCCCCAGTCAGTGGCATATTCTTTGACGAGGTCGTCGGAGACTACGCGGTCAACCCAGGTCGGCTTGTCCTTCAGTTCGAAGACGGTGATCTTGGCGTCAGGAGTTGCGACGTCGATGGCGATCACTTTCTCCAGCTTCTTGCCGGAAACCCCACCGAACGGACGGCTGATGTAGCCTATCGTGTAGTGCGGAACCCAGTTGTCGTCAACTTCGAAGATCGGCTCGTCGAGGATGCCGTCCTTGAAGCCCTGCTGATAGACGAAGCGTTCGAGGTTGTTGACCCATTTCTGGTCGACGAAGAGGCGAATGTTGAAGCCGGTCTTGAGTTCGGCATCCTTCTCCGGATCTTCCGCGTCGACGACCACGTAACCAGGGGTGGTGGCATAGTTGCCGAACAGGGGCGACCAGAAGGTGTCACCGTTGTTTGCCGGCGTCAGAGGCGCGATCCAGTAGCGGTGTCCTTTGACCGCCTGGAGAGTGTAGGTCTCCGGGTTGATGGAGTAGCGGCTGGCGATGTTGTTCTTGGTCGAAAGCGCAGCTTGTCCGCGGAAGACCGCGATCGACTTGGTGACGAGCACCATGCGGTCGGGATCCGTTGGCGGAATCAAGTCCTTGTCGCCTGCCGTGGTGATGTTGGGCAGAGCGGCATGGCGCAGAGCGTTGGACGGACCCCACGCGTTGAAAGCGTATTGTCCGACCGAGCCGCCAAGTAGAACGACGACTGCTGTGACAGTCGCAATCCATGAGCGCTTTGCCTGGAAGCCATTGACTGTCATCCCAACGGCGAGCGCCGGCACCAGCGATGCGAAGAGCAGCGCGAAGTAGCCGAAGAAGCTGCCCTGGAAGACAGGCTGCACGTAGTACATCGTGAAACGCACAACGAGCAGCGCGAGGACGAAGGCGACGATTGCTGCCGTGATGGTCAGCGACTTGGCCTTGACGGTTTTCTGATTGCGGTCGTAACTGGAGCCAAACGTCCGATCTCCGCCCTGGAAGGCGAGAGCTGCGGAGACGCCGGCGGCGATAAACGCCCAAAGCAAGGCGATGGGCCAGAATTCAGTACTGAAGATCATAAGTGTTGTCCTCTGCGATTTGGTTTGGTTTAGAGACATGCGTTAATCGCTAACGCACGGCCCGGGGTGCTCTTGCGCAACGACAGTTGGGCAAGGGCGGTTTGTACTCACGTCTACTGTTTTGGCCGGTTGGGGTTAGCTTGCGAACTCGACGATGCCGGCCTGCATCGAACGATTGGCGTTGTCTGCATGAACGTGGGCGTTCACGCGGTTGCGTGTGACTTTCTCGAAAAACCTCCGACGCGCTTCACCGACCTCGAAGAGGGCGATGTCGAAGTGCGTGAGGGTGGGTCCTTCGATGTCATCCATGGCGAGCATGGTCGACTGTTCTGCGTTGACGGCGAGGCGGGTGAACTCGTCTCCGACTGTCTTGTCCTCGCAGTTAACAGTGCTATCGGTGATGGAGGCGGCGGAGACTTCTTGCGAGAACGCAAAAAATGCTTCGACACTTTCCTTCGCCGCTTGCACAGATCCAAAATTGAAAATGCTTGTCATAGCGCTCCTTTCAAAAGACCGTTAATCGAAAAGAAATCCTTACCGACCGTCGGCAGGGACATCTCACACGCAATCCAAACCAAAACGCGCTCCATATCAAATCCCGGGTAAACAGGAAAAGTTATGAAGCGCGTGTGCCGAGATGTTTTTGCTGAATGGGTTAGATGGAAATGCTCGGGATTGGTTTGGGAATGAATTGAGATTCTTAGAAGCTACGATCTCTTGATATCTGCGCGCCAGAACTATTGCGTCACTTTTACAAGTAAATACAAAAGGCCAAGTAAGTCTCTAAACGTCCGCGACACTTAGTTCTTCGCAGATCAGAACGAGATCTTAATCCAATCTATGGCAAACATTTAGCGGAATTCTTCCCGTTTTGAGGAGGGAAATCACGCTGGGTCGCGCAGTTTGTGATAGCTGCTTAAGGTTCGCGCGAGCTTTCTAAGTCTGCATTAATGTTTGGGCTGAAGTGGGCTTACATAGCTGTTGTTGCGGCTATATAGATCGGAAAGTTCTCTCAAGCGATCACTAATTTCTAGTGTCAAAACACCTTCTTTATAGCGCCAGAGCCAGTTTCCCTCGGTGCTTGCAGGAAGATTCATTCTTGCTTTGGAGCCTAATCCAAGAACATCTTGAAGTGGAGTTATGCAAATGCCAGCCACGGAAGCCATTGCTGCTTCAATGAAATCCCAGTGAATTTCTTTGCCGTTTGATCGCAAATAGCGCAAACAAATTTCGCGTTCACTTTCAATTTGTTGAGCGTCTCGAGTTGAGCCCTCGCCCGGCTTGCTTTGAAACCAGCCGACTGTCGTATCGTTGTCGTGGGTGCCTGTGTAGACAACACTATTTGGGATGTAATTGTGCGGCAAATCGATGCAGCAAGAATCACTTCTAAATGCCATTTGTAGGATACGCATACCAGGAAAGCCGAATCCATCACGCAACGCTTCAACGTCAGGTGTAATTACACCTAAATCTTCAACGATAATGGGAACTTCCGGAAATTTTTCGCATAGTACTTTGAAAAATGCTTCGCCAGGCACATCAACCCATTGTCCATTCTGGGCAGTTTTGTCTCCAAAGGGAATTTCCCAACAAGCAGCAAAACCACGGAAGTGATCGATGCGCACAATGTCTGTAGTTTCAAGAGCACCGCGAATACGCTCAATCCACCAGCTGAAGCCATCTTTCTCCATGTATTCCCAGTTGTATAACGGATTGCCCCAGAGCTGTCCGGTGGCGCTGAAATAATCTGGTGGCACTCCGGCAACAACAGTAGGTACGCCTCTGTCATCGAGTTTGAAATATTCCGGATGTGTCCAGACATCAGATGAGTCATATGCTACGAAGATTGGCATGTCGCCCACGATGCTGACTTGATTGGCTGCACAGTAATTTTTTAGCGCCGTGTACTGTTTAAAAAATAAGTACTGAACAAATTTCTCGCCCTCAATTTTTTCACGGTACAAAGTTGCTGCCCGCAGGAGTGCAGGTGCATCGCGCATCGCTAATTCAGGCTCCCACTTATCCCATGGTGCGCCGCCATTTTCTTCTTTCAAAACACGAAAGAGGGCGTAATCATCTAACCATGCCGCTGCGCGCTGGCAGAATGCTAGAAAATCAGTCCTCAAGCCGGTATCGGTTGTCAGTTTGAATTTCTCAAAAGCTCTATCAAGCAATTTTCGTTTGTAGTCGATTACTTTTCCGAAGTTGACCTTGTCGATCGATAAACGGGGAATTGGTTTGAGATCTTCATCATCTAAAAATCCGTCTTCGATAAGTTTGTCGGGACTGATCAAAAGTGGATTACCGGCAAAAGCAGAAAGGCATTGATATGGAGAATCACCAAATCCGGTCGGACCCAGGGGTAAAACTTGCCAGAGATGTTGTC
>JACMKL010000311.1 GCA_014380105.1 Candidatus Melainabacteria bacterium | reverse complement strand
TTACGAGCAAGTTCGATTTCTTCATCTGGCTTGAGAAGTTGAATACGACCGATTTCTCTCAGATACAGTCTTACTGAATCTTCAGTTGCAATTTCTCTGCTTGAAGGTAGTTCTACTGGTGAATCGTCATCATCTGCAAGTGGATCTTCTTCGTCGTCAATGATGGTGAATTGATCACCGTCATCCATAAGATCCAGATCTTCTAATTCATTTCTTTTTGCAATGTTCTCGTCTTCTACGAGGGCACCGCCCATTACTTTTTCGCTATCGGGGGACTTTTTCGCCATAGCTGCCTCTTAAAATTGGGATTCTTCGTTGAATTTGCAACGCAAACCAAAATCAACGGTTCACACTATGAGAAAGCTTTTATTCCACCCAAATGGTTTTTAATTGTCCCCGAAGCGGACCGTTTATTGAGGGTAGAGAAGTTTCAGTAGTGAACTCCGTTTCTGCATCATAGGTGCGGCTTTTGTATTCAAGTGGTTTCTACATAGTTCCATAACAATTGCTGCGATCGTTGCGTTACGAGCTTCACGAGCGCTCATCTATTAGGCAATTAGTTATTGAAGTAAGTCACCGAAATCATTTGCCACGTCAACGCACAAACATTGCTTGGCAACGCCTGTAAGGCTAGTATAAGTGCGCTTATGCGATCGTGCTCATCTTGTTAAGGGAGTTTAACGAGCATATTGCGTAATTACCACACCCGCAACGGCTTTCCAGATCACTGTTTTCGGTTTTTCTGCAATTGTTCCTGTAGTACTTTTAACTGGTCGCGATAGGCTGCAGCCTTCTCAAAATCGAGATTTTTGGCGGCATTCTTCATCTCTTTCTCCAGTTTACGCACGAGATTCGGGATGTTTTTCGCATCCATAACAGTGTTGTCCTTCCGCGAGGAATCACCTTCTAAGAACATTCGCTCACCAATTGAAAGGTCTTCGCTTTCACCAGGTTTTCCGCGCAATGCATCTAGAAGTGGGTTAGAAAATTCTTTGACGATAGTCGTTGGTACTATATTGCGCTCAGTGTTGTATTCCGTTTGTATAGCTCTGCGTCGTGCTGTTTCGCCTATAGCCTTATTCATAGAGTCTGTCATTCGGTCTGCATACATGATCACTCGCCCTTCAGAATTTCGGGCGGCGCGTCCAATCGTCTGAACCAGCGACCTTTCAGCACGCAAGAAGCCTTCTTTATCCGCTTCCATGATGACGACAAGACTTACTTCTGGAAGGTCGAGCCCTTCTCTTAATAGGTTGACTCCAATCAATACGTCGAATTCACCCATCCGTAAATCGCGCAGTAATTCAATGCGGGCGAGCGCTTTGATGTCACTGTGCAGCCAGCGCACGCGCATACCCAGCTCTTGCAGGTAATCGGTCAAATCTTCTGCCATGCGTTTTGTGAGTGTTGTGATTAACACTCTCTCTTTTATCGCCGCGCGGATTTTGATCTCCTTAATAAGATCGTCTATTTGTCCTTTAATAGGTCTGACTTCCACAATCGGGTCAACCAGACCGGTTGGACGGATGATTTGCTGAGCCACTTTTTCGCTGATCTTCATTTCGTTATCGCCAGGTGTGGCCGATACGAAAATTACTTTGCCGACCTTTGCAAAAAATTCTTCATGAGTGAGAGGACGGTTGTCACGCGCGCAAGGCAGTCTGAAGCCGTATTCGACAAGTGTGTCTTTGCGCGATCGGTCGCCTGCATACATACCTTGCAGTTGAGGTAAGGTCACGTGCGATTCATCTATAAAGGTAAGAAATCCATCTCTGCCGAATTTTCTTACGAAATAATCAATCAAGGTTTGTGGTGGAGAGCCGGCGGCACGCCCTTCCAAGACACGCGAATAGTTTTCAACGCCATTGCAGTAGCCAACTTCTTTGAGCATTTCCAGGTCAAAACGCGTGCGCTGCTTCAATCGTTGCGCTTCCAAAAGTTTGCCCTGGCTGACCAAAATATCTAGTCTCTCAGCCAGTTCTAGCTCAATTTCTTGAATCGAGCGCTCGAGATCATTCTGCTCGGCGACATAGTGTTTTGCTGGATAAATACGAATTTCTTCGGCTAATTCTTCTATTTCACCAGTGACCGGATTGACGATAGCAAGCCGCTCTACTTCGTCTCCGAATAATTCAATCCGCAAAATTCTCTCTTCATAAGAAGGGAAAACTTCTATAACGTCACCGCGAGCACGGAAGCGCGCGCGTTCTACAACCATGTCATTGCGCGAATAATGAATATGTACGAGTGACTTGAGAATTTCGTGTCGGTCAATTACATCGCCGAGTTTGAGATGGATTGCCGCTTTCAAATAGCGCTCCGGAACTCCCAGACCATAAATTACTGATACTGACCCAACCACAACAACATCATTGCGCTCCCACAAAGAGCGAGTCGTAGAGTGCCTCAGCCGGTCAATTTCATCATTGATGCTTGCTTCTTTTTCGATGAAAGTATCAGTCGATGGAATGTACGATTCCGGCTGATAGTAGTCGTAATAACTGATGAAATATTCAACTGCATTTTGGGGAAACAATTCGCGCATTTCATTGCAGAGCTGTGCTGCCAGAGTCTTGTTGTGAGCAAGCACAAGAGCCGGCATTTGCGTTTCTTTGATCAGCTGAGCCATAGTCATGGTTTTGCCTGACCCGGTTACGCCTAATAGAGTCTGAAAGCGCAATCCATCTTCAACACCTGACTTCAGCTCAGCGATCGCTCTGGGCTGATCTCCAGCCGGTTGATATTTTGAGACCACTTCAAACGGAACGTGTCCGCCAGGCGGTACTGGTGGAGGGGCCGGCGGAGTAGGCGGCAGGGGCGGGATATGTGACAAATCGGGGACAGCCGGCATCTCATACTCAAGCACATCCGAATAATCAGGCGGCTCAGGCGTTTTAGTGACGCCAAGCATCTCATTTGTGAGATCCTGCGCCCGCTTTGTTGCCTTGGCGCTTTTCTTCGCCGCACTCTTCGGGCGGTTCTCTTCCGTACCCTGAACGAGTCCGTCAACGTTGGTTATGGTTTTTTTCGCCATTTATCTCGTGGACAAAAAGATTACGCCGACGGTTTTACGTCTTCTTCGGCTGGTTTTGACTTATCTTCAATTTCCATCGCGGCTTTCATTTCTTGCTGAGCGTCAGTCAAGCTCTTTTTGAAATTGCCCAATCCTTGACCAAGTGATTTGCCGAGCTCCGGCAGTTTCTTGGGTCCGAAGAGCACAAGAGCGAGAGTAAAAACGATAGCTATTTCGCCGGGACCAACATTGAACATTGGGAAATTCTCTCTTACGATTGCAACTTTATCCTAACACGAAAATGTGAAGGGGTCAGCTTTCCACTACCTACCTATCTATACGACTGATACACGCCTGCCAGCCTGATTCAAGTCACATGTTCATTAACGGCTCCGTTTCGGTTTTATAACCGCTTTGGCAGGAGCTGTCTTGGTCGCCGGTTTGGCTTCCACAGTATCTTTCTTGGTATCTGTTTTGTCCTCAGTATCCACTTCGGCTGGTTTTGCTTCTACTTTCGCCGGATCGGGAATCGGCTGATAGTCCGAGAGCATCAGGGCGAGTGGGGTTTTCAGATTGCCTGATTTGGCTCTATCACCCAGTTCGGCAACTAAGGCGTCCAGCCATGCGTATTCAGGAACAAGACCAAGTGGCGCCAAATGATCGACGATAAGAGTGGCGTCAATAGCCGAATTCGGCGCATTAGCCGAGAAATTGTTGACGTTCATGCGGCAGATTGAAGCCGTGTAAATAGGCTCTGGATTCAAGCGCATCCAGCGAGGTTTATGTTCAAGAAACGCATTATATAGAAGCGCAATATGAGGATGGTCGGGCTGCCGCTGCACATGGGCAACTTTTGCACCAAATAATCCGACCAGCAATTTTGGATATGCTTCGCAAACTTTTTTGATGTACAGCGAGCCGTCACGCTCGGCGTAATACGCTTCGCTGTCAGCCAACGTCGCGACGGTATTTGGCCAGCGCAAAATTTCCGCCTTAGTTTTTACCTTTGCTTCTGTTTTCGTCAATGTGTTTGACGAACCACCTGAATTGGATTTGGTGGCATCATTCTTCGTACCACCGTCTTTGTTACCACCGTCTTTAACGTCGGTTTTTGTCTTTTCGCCTGAATCTTTGGAGAATAATTTTTGAGCGAAATTTTTAGATTCTGTTTTTGGAACGTCTTTGGAGTCTCCTGGTTTTTTCATTTCAGGAGGCAAGGATTTTAGAAACACCTTATGCCTGATCAGAGCTTCAGTTATTGGTGGAGCATATATTTGTTTATCGAGCCCGACTTCAGTTGCATAACTAAATGCATATTCAGCCGCTTCGTCCCACTCTTTATTGCCGTTTTCGTCAAAATAGAGGACACCTTTTAATTCGGCTTCACCACGTTTTTTCGCTACTCCAGGGTGTCTTCTTGCACCTTGTGCAAACATCAATTTCCGGTAGTCGACCAATATTTTTCCAGTTGCGGCACTACCCTGGCGGTAATTTTTGTTGAGATTGAGATCTTTGATCGTCCCCAGATTTGGTGGCAGGAACATTGAACCGACGGCACCTTCATAGAAGGCAAGAAAGGAGACAAACGATAATTTGTCGGGGTGCTTCGCTAGCGTAATTATTGCTGTATTGGCGCCTGTATCCCAACCCAGGAGTCCAATTACGCTCTGGTCCAAAGTAATGGGAATAAGCTCATTGACCTTCCTTCCCTTATAGTCGGTCGTTTCTCCTCTAAGGAAAAGAAGAATATCTTTGAGAGCCGTGCTCGAAGAATTTCCAAAATTATCAAAAATTCCGTCTGAGTGAAATTGCTTAGCACCACAACCGGGATATGCAAATCGCACTTCGGCAAATCCGCAGTTTGCAACGTGCAAAGTTGTTGAAAGACTGGTCTGCTCATTACCTGTGACTGTCACTACAATTGGTGCGCCTTTTTTATAGCGCGGCTTTTCCGGAAAAATGATATTGATGGCGAGCCCATTGCCCGGTGCCACTGAAGATGGCACATATGTGCTCACGGAGTCTTCAATTACAGGAACAGGCTTCCTCAGCACCGCTTCAGGTAGGCCTGCCTTCGCCTGGACAGACAGCGTGACCGCCTGCAAGGTGGACGTCAGAAGACACAATGTGAGGGCTAATGCCGTTGAAATTTTTCTCAAAACCAGACCTCTAAATTAACTACGCCTGTCCGCCCGGAATAATTGGCTGCAGTTTCGGGAAATCAGCGACTTCTGCAAAATGCTTGTTGATGCTATTTAACAACGCTTGACGGTTTTCCCGCTTTTTGTCGTCTTTGTCATTGACTAAGACCTTTTCGAAAAAGGCATCAGTTTCTGGCACCACTTTTGAAATGAGTCTGAGCATTTTTTCGTATTCGGCTCTATCTTTTGTTTTTGTTACGCCGTCCTTATTACTTTCACTCAAGACTGCATCAACTTCTTTAGAGAATTTTGTCCAGAGCGCTTTTTCTGCATCTTCACTAAATAGCGCAGGGTCGACTTTGCTGCCTGCCCCTTTGGAAACGATTTTGCCTACCCGTACACCGATTCTGAAGAGTGACAAGCCTTCTTCAGTGGCAGCTAGAGCCTCAATACAAGCCAATCGCTCCAGAAGATCGCTGACATTGGATAATGGATCTTTTGCACCCATAACGGCGTCGATTATTTCTCTGCGCTTACCTCTTTCCAATAAGCGGCTCTTCAAGCGCTGAATAATAAATTCATTGATATCGTTTTTGATCTCTTCTTTCTTAAATCCGCGTTTTGAATTGATCAATTTTGGCTCGAATTTGTCGAGTAAATGATCTACCAATGCACTTATGTTGAGAGCTTTTCCAACTAATCCGTCAATCAGGATGTCGACCAGTCCTTGTGCCTGTCTTCGGAGCGCATAAGGGTCACTGGAGCCGGTTGGTTTTTTGCCGAGTGCAAAAAGACCGACCACATTGTCGAGTTTGTCGATTGCTGAGGTAAGTTGTCCAACGGTGTCTTCCGGGATGCTGTCTTCTGTATGACGTGGTGCATAGTGAGAAGAAATGGCAGTCACGATTGCAGGTGGCTCGCCCTCTCTCTTTGCGTACCAGGACCCCACATAACCCTGTAATTCAGGTAGCTCCCGGACAAGATTACTGACCAGATCGAGCTTGCATAATTCGGCGGTGCGCTCGAGGCACATCGCTACATTGTCATCGAGGTTGAGAGTGTCAACGAGTATGCCTGCCAATCCGACAAGGCGTTCTACTTTCTCGCCATAACTACCAAGACCTTCCTGGAAGGTCAGCTGGCTGAGGGCTTCTTTGCGTTCAGACATTTTCGTTTTTTGATCGTCGAAGTAGAAGAATTTTCCGTCTGCCAGACGAGCACGAATTACTCTTTCGTTGCCTTGTTTAATGCTGGCTTCTGCTTCTTTTCTATCGTTGTTTGAAATGGTGATGAAATATTGAAGCAAATTGTTGTCGTCATTTTTGCTGTCTTTCTTTTCAATCGGGAAGTACCGCTGGTGGTGCACCATGATTGTTTCAATCAAAGTGTCGGGCAGCTCCAGATATTGAGTTTCGAATTCGCCAACAATTGGAGCTGGCCATTCTGTCAAATTGACCACTTCATCAAGCAATGAACCGCCCAATTTGCGCGCGTTTCCACCTAACTCCTGGGCTTTTCTGAGCACGCCTTCTTCAATAACTTTCTTGCGCTCAGCCGGATCGACTAAGACTTTGGCACCTTTCAATTTCTCCTGATATTCGCCCGGATTTTTGAGCGATATGTCTCCGGGACTGAGAATTCTGTGACCTTGTGTGATGCGCCCGGATTTCAATCCTTCGATTTCAAATTCGACCACTTTGTCGTCAAGCAATGAGACAATCCAGCGGATTGGTCTTGAAAACTTCATGTCTTTAGCGCCCCAGCGCATTGGCCTTTCGAACGGCAATTGACCTATGATGCCAGGGGCGGAATTTTGTAAAACTTCCTCAGCCGGTTTTCCAATCACAGTGACGTTGGCAAAAACGTGCTCGACGCCTCCAACTTCCTCGCGCTCCAGCTGTTCCACCGTCAGTTGATGTTTTCCGGCAAATCCGCTTGCTTGCGGTGTCGGTTTTCCGGCAGCGTCGAAGCAGGCTTTCACAGGTGGTCCTTTGACGCGCTTGGAAGAAGTTTCTTGTTTGCCCTGCACGCCTCTGACGACCACCACCAGGCGGCGAGGTGTGGACATTGCTTTGACGCTGTCAAAAGACAGGGAATTTTGGGTGAGCGTGTCCCCAATCAATTGCTCGAATTTAGCTTGAGCTTCGTTGATCTGACCGGCTGGCAGTTCTTCAGTTCCAATTTCGAGCAAATAATCTGGCATGGCACTCTTCTTGTAGGAGGACAACAAAGGTCCAATTATAGAGAAAGAGCTTGCTTAGCGTCTTGATGTGTTACCGGGTATATTGGAAGTGCCCGCTAGCCGCACCCGCCCTGACCGGGCAGATAATCAAGGTTTTATTGAATTGGACCCCACTCTACTTGCAGGTATTGCGCTGGCAGTTGTCATATCAGTGGCGTTGTTTGCACGCAATGTTTTATTTGGCGAATCCGGAATTATCACAAAAGCGCGAAAGCTCGAAACGGGCGACCTTGAGGTCAGTGTTCGCACTTCCGGCAACGAGTATATTCTTGACGATCTGATTTCTTTGATAAAAAACTATTCGCTTTCGGGCAAACATGAAGAAGCGATTCGTTCGGCGAGGCAAGCTTTGACTGTTGCAGAACAAGAATTTGGCAAAAATGACGAGGCAATTATTCCCGTTTTGGAAGTTTATGCACACGCCCTTAATGCTGCAAAAAGGCAAGTGGAGGCGAAAAATTTGAAAGAACGCATTAAGGCAATTGAAAATAACAAACCATATGACGAACGTTCATTTAAAAAATCACGTAAATAGCACCGGCCGTGGTGTGTGTCTATTCATCCTTGCTAGTGTCACATTCATTTGCTTGACGCTAAATCTTGCAAGCAATGCTGCATCAGTCAGAGAAGAAACTTTCGCAGCTCTCGAATTTTATGGCTCATCTCAGATTTCCAAATTAGAACTGGAGAAAGTGCTGGCGCTCCGACCGGGCGCTTCTTTCCGCTCAGTGTCTTCTGCCATCGACCGTTTGAATCGCGTTCTTAAAACTCGCCGGCTTGAGTCGAACGTGCAAATGGTGCGCGGTGAAAATAACGAAATATATTTGGCGGTGGACATTGTCGGTGAGGACAATGACACGCCGGTGCGACATTTAGAAAGTCCGCACCAAGTCGAATTTCGCAGCGAAATGCCGGTGGAATTACTTGGTAAATTGCATACCCGTCTGGATTTGCTTGATAGTGAAGGACGTCCTCCGTCGGATGAAGTTCGTGACGGCTTGAAATTTTATTCGGACGAACCTTGTAATCAGATCGTGAAAGATTTGATGCGTTTTGGTCCTGATATGCGCGAAGAATTACTGACCCTAATCGATCATGATCCCAGTGCGGTCAGGCGCTCAAATGCGGTCGAACTTTTGAATTGGGCAGGCGACGTTCCGGATACCCTACTCAGGCTTTTACCGGCTGTCGACGATATCGATGTGGGCGTGCGGACGCTTGCCACTCGCTACATTTTTAGTCGTCTTTCGATGCTGCCGGATAACTTTCCGTTTGAAGAAATTGCGGATGTATATTCTCGCGATTTGACCCGTCCATCACATCAAGATCGCTCGAAATCATTGATCGTTTTACTCGCTCTGGCTCGTCAGCGTCCGAATTTATTGCGCCAAATTCGTGAACAGAACGCCAAGCGCATTTCCTATCTAAAAGAACGTTCTCAAATTCCCACAATTAAGCTTGCTTGTGCCCAATTAGAGAAGCTATTTGCCCGCCAAGACGCCGGATTGGTGGACGATAAGGGCTTTTTGCCAATTCTGCCGAAATAGCTGTTAAGAATTTGCAGACTGGGGTATTATCAAGTTAGCTGGTGGGAGTGGCTTGCAGCCTCGTTTTGACTAACCTGTCATGAGGGCGCCTCCCATCGGCTCTACTTTATAAGACCGTCCCCAAAATGACGCCGTTTTCACCACTGTGAGCGGCTTAAACAATACGCCCTGAACCATCGTAAAATAGACGTTCGACGGGCTTATTTTCAATCAAATGCGACTCGACAATTTCTGCAGCATCTTCTGGCTTCACGTGTGCGTACCAGACCGATTCCGGATATACGACCATGACTGCACCATGTCCACATTGGTCCAGGCAACCGGTTTTATTGATGCGTATTTGTTTTTTCAGACCACGGTCTGAAATTTCTTTTCTGAGAGCATCGCAAACATCTACGCCACCTGCCGCAGGGCAAGTTTTGCCTGTGGTGCAAACAAAAACGTGTTTCTTATAAACTTCCATATTTTGAATTATATAGGCATGGGCGCTTTACAGTTGGAAGGTGGTGTGAAACCACCAAACGCTTGACGGTGTTTCGTTTTGGGGATTTGCCAGAACTGATCAATTATTAAGAAACCCTTAGGGCGGGCGCCTTGGAAGGCTATTGCGCTTGACGCAGGGCGGCATTCTTGGAAAAATGCTTCTCGCACTTTGCGATTAGACCGCAGACAGCACGGTGCCTTGCGTGAGCAAGGCTTAATCACTCGAAAGGGTAGCCGGCTTGAGGTCACAAACTCGACTATGTCGAAACAGGGGAATTTTCCTCTGCTTGTGATCCCGCGGAATATCCCTGGGATCATTTTTGATTTTCAGGGGATTTCGAAAAGTTGCGTTGCACTTATCCCGTGAGGGATAAAAATAAGGAGGCGTTAATGGCCACCAAGGCACGCAAACAGGAAATAGTCGCGGAACTCAACGAGTTCTTCAAAGACGGCAAAGTGGCAATTGTCACCGATTTAAGCGGTTTGACAGTTGCTGAAATCACGGCATTCCGCAGAAAGCTCGACTCGAGCAACGCCCGCTGCCGCATCGCTAAGAACACACTCATCAAAATCGCTTCAGATTCTGGTGATTTCAAAGCGATCGAAAAGTTGGCAAAAGGACCGTCAGCCATAATCATCGGTTATGACGATCCTGCTCAGCCTGCCAAGGCAGTAGTCGACTACATCAAAGCGCTCAAAAAGGGTGCTGTAAGAGGCGGAGTGATCGAAGGCAATGCGCTTTCAGCTGAAGAAGTTAAAGCACTTGCAGATTTGCCAAGCAAAGAACAGCTCTTGTCCTCCATCATGGGCGGACTCGATTCTGGTGCTAGAGGGATTGCCGGACTTCTCGAAGCCGTCATTCGCGATATCGCCGTTCTTGCTGAAGAAGTCGCTAAGAAAAACGACCACGCTGCGTAAGCGTCTAGTTTCCGCATAAATAACCTGTCCAAGACATACGTTTGAGGAGTTAATACACATGGCTACGAAACTTTCAGTAGACGATCTGTTGGAACAAATCGGATCGCTCACATTGTTGGAAGCAGCAGATCTCAAAAAGAAAATGGAAGAGAAGTTCGGCGTAACAGCCGCTGCTCCTATGGCTTTCGCTGCAGCAGGTCCTGCTGCTGGCGGCGCTGCTGCTGAAGAGAAGACCGAATTTGATGTAATCCTTACATCAGTAGGCGACAAGAAAATCGAAGTTCTGAAGACTGTTCGCGAACTTACCGGCCTCGGCTTGAAAGAAGCTAAGGACCTAGTTGATGCAGCTCCAAAGCCTTTGAAAGAAAAGATCAAAAAAGAAGAAGCAGACCAGATGAAAGAAAAGCTGGAAGCTGCTGGCGCCAAGGTAGAAATCAAGTAGACTTACGTGCGCTAATCTGGGAGCAGCGTCTCCCTAACGAGGCATGTTAGTCATTTCTATCGAACCACTAGTTGAAACTGCGCGGTTGCGCTTGATTGAAGGCAGTAAATGTCGGCAGTCATCGGCCGCGCAGTTTTTCTTTGGATTTTTGCTATGAAATGCCCTGAATGCGGTCTTTATCACCCTGCCCAGTACGAGCGATGCGTCTCGTGCGGTGCTTCCTTCCTAGAGGGAGAAGGTGTGAGCGGATCTCAATCACATGAGGAATCAAACGGGATGCCATTAGACACCATGGAAAGACCAAAAGTGACTGAAGAAGATCCAATCGAGCCAGATGAATTGGCCTATGGTCAGCCGCAACCGCCGCAGAAAGCGCCGCGTCGCTCGAAGAATTTAGGCGTCAGCATGCAGAGCAGAATGCCCACTATGGTTGGTGCGATGACTGCAGTTACTGTCTTGCTTGTCTCCGCCGGTGCCACCATATTTTTTCTGACAAAAGCTCCTGATGAAGAGCGCCTTTTTGTCAAAGGCAAAAAAGAATTGTCGAATGGACAATATGCTTTTGCTGTCTCCTCCTTAGAACAAGCCGCCGCTTTACGCAACAAAGACCCTCGTGTCTTTCTTGCTCTTGCGCGTGCTTATGTAGGTGTCGACCAGGTAGACAAAGCCTGGGATTCAATCAGTCAGGCACAACAGCTTGGATCAGGTGTTGTGGAAGAACCACAGCTCGCTTCTGACCTGGCAAACTATTACAGACAGCGTGGAAAATACGAGAAAGCATTAGACCTTCTTCGCCCACTTGCAAAAAACAACGTCGCAGGAAAGAAGGCTGAATTAGCTGATCTCGATGGGGATGGAGACCTTGATTTGT
>JACMKL010000310.1 GCA_014380105.1 Candidatus Melainabacteria bacterium | reverse complement strand
TGCTATTTTTGCTGCGCGAGAATTCGTGCCCTACATAACAGAATTCGAGAACCTAGCATCAACACTCAGTCGTGATAGCTGGCGAGTAAAATTGCTCAAAATTCTGGCTCGTTTTCTCATTGTCATTCTTAGCGTCGGGTCGTTTCTTATCTGTGTTGCGCTGTTCTTAGTTAGTTTCGCATTACACAATATGGCTGGCGGTAACCAAGCGTTTGAGTTCACGTTCATGACGCTGATCTTGTGCCTGCCATGCGTGAAAGCGTTTCTCCTCATCCTCAAAAGTTGGAAACTTTCCAACATGGAAGTCGCCACTGAATACGGTGATATAGCACTAGCCGATGCAAAGAAACGTCTAGTCGCACTCAGCCCGATTGGTTCACTATCTTTGGTATTGAAAGACGAGTCTTACAATCCAGTCTTCTCTGAGCTCATGGCGCTATATGGTGTTGAAGCACTTATTTTGTTAGCGTAAGTTTTTGTAATTACGCTCTGCAATTAAGCCGCCATCTCAAGAATAAGTTCATCGATATTCTTTTTCACTTCCTGTCTGATCGCACTGTACATGCGATAAAGCTGGCTAGCTCGACACAAATAAACTTCCTGAGAGTTTGGCACCAGCTTGATACCAATGTATGTTTCTTCATCGACATTTAGTCGTGCCAGTAAAAGTTCAAGCTCGCTAACACCATAATTGCAAAACAACGGAATACGTTCGCTTTGCAAACAAGCGATCGTTTTGACACCACGTTTTAAAATTGATTCTGATACCCAAAAGCCCGTCAGGTAGCGGTATGCCACTTTCTGCTTTGGGTACACAAAACCCTGTTCATGCTTCAATCTTGATTCTTCGATTTCCTGCATTTCTTCTTGCAGATAACCGAGCAGCTCACGATTGAACACACGTAATTTTTCATCAGTGTAGAAGATTCGAAAAATCTTTAGGGCTTTTAAAATCGCATCAGACAGAAGTATGTCTCGCGACTCTAATTTTGCACTCAGATCTCTCAAAGCCTCGGAAAGAAGCGCAACATTCATATATGTTAGTAAAACCCTGTTGTAGACCCAATTCCCCTCAATTTTTATTTTATGTGCGCCTTGTGAAAAACTTGTGAGAGTTTCAGACGCACTATAATTGACCCCACAGAAGACAAAAGGGGATGACGATGGCTGTAAAACGTGGGCTAGAGAAGGGTTTCGCAGGCATTATCACGGGAGCTTCCTCTGGCATAGGGAAGGCTCTCGCAATCGAATTGGCAACAAAATATCAGGCTCGATTGGTTTTGAATGCCCGCAACGAGGCTCAACTGGACGAAACTTGCAAACTCGTAGAGAAAGCTGGCGGAAAAGCCATCAAGGCGCTCGGCGACGTCAGCGATGAGTCTGTTCTCGATGGAGCAGTGGCAGCTTGTGTTCAGACATTTGGCAACGTTGACCTATTAGTGAATAATGCCGGATTGGCAAAGCCTGGCTCGGTTATGAAACTCACTCCTGCAGACTGGGAACGGGTCTTCGCGGTCAATTTCTTCGCTCCTCTAAAAGCCATTTACAAGGTCTTGCCGCATTTCACTAGCGCTGAGAAGGGCAAAATCGTCAATATCTCTTCAGTTGCAGGCAAAGTATCTTTCCCCGGCAGCGTCTGCTATGCCGCCAGTAAGTTTGCCCTCACAGGAATGTCCGAAGGCATGGCTGCGGAATTCACATCGAAGAATATCGACGTGATTACTGTTTGTCCGGGCTGGGTGCGCACAGAATTTTTTGAGAAAAACAATGTAGCCAGCCTCAAGAATCCAACTTTTATTGCGTCCAAAAACGACTTGAAAGGTTTGGTTATGCGCTCGCTGCTTTCGATAAGCTCTGAAGAATGCGCAAAAGAAATCGTCAAAGCGCTGGAAAAAGGCGGCAGCTCAGAACTTGTTTTAACCCACCCAGGGAAGTTTGCCGAGCGCCTTGCTGGCATCTGCCCACCTGCCATGTTCGGACTTGCAAAACTGTTGCCGGAAGAATTAGTTGACTCAAGCAAGCCTGAAGAAAAAAACTGAGTAGAATAAATAGAGCGTAGTGGGCGGAAATCTCATCGATGAGGTTACGTGTCAGACCTCGAAGTTGTAATTGAATACAAGAATAAACCGCAAAGAGTCGGACTCTTTGTGATGGGCGCGCTGATGCCGATGTGGGCTATCGTCATACCTTTTGTACTGGGACTTTTTGTGTCATTGCTCATCCAGCATCCAGGGCAGGTGCCGCCGCTTATATCAATGATTGTGCTGTCTGCGCTCATTGCGATTCCGGTAATTTCGGTGGTTGCCGCAGCATTTTTTGAGGATGATCGGCTTTTAGTAAGCAAGGAAGGATTTGCTTTTCCTTTGATCTTTTTGCCGCAGCTAAAATTCAGGCGAGCGCGTCACTGGTCAGATTTAAAGCAAGCACGATTACTGCTTGCAGATAAT
>JACMKL010000309.1 GCA_014380105.1 Candidatus Melainabacteria bacterium | reverse complement strand
TGGGCATTGTTTACGGTTCGGAAGAATCAGAAATCAAAGCAGAGCAACTAATGAAGTTTGTCAATGATACCGCCCATGATGCCTCTCAAAAGCTTGCTTCAGAGCGCGGTGTTTTTCCCAACTGGAATTACAGCACCTGGCAGAAAATTGATCAACCGATGCGAAATGCCACTGTCACTACGATTGCGCCAACAGGTACGATTTCAATTATTGCTGGAACATCTTCAGGCATCGAACCATTATTTGCTGTTTGCTTCACTCGTCGAGTCATGGGTGGAACTGAACTCATCGAAGTAAATCCAGTCTTCGAGATGATTGCCAGAGAGCGCGGTTTTTATTCAAAAGAGTTGATGGAAAAAATTGCCCACTCCGGAATCGTTTCAGGGCATTCTGAAATTCCAGAAGACGTGCGGAAGTTGTTTGTTTGCTCACATGAAATTCCATATGGCGCACATGTGCGCATGCAGGTCGCTTTTCAAAAACATACCGACAACGCTGTCTCTAAAACGATCAATTTCCCAGAACAAGCCACTCTTGAGGAAGTCGAGCAATCTTATTTAGCGGCATGGCATAACGGACTAAAAGGAATCACCGTATATCGAGACAATTCGCGACCGCTTCAAGTTTTGAATCTAAATAAGTCAAAGAAGGAAGTGAAATCGGTAGCTCAAGCAAGCAATTTCGAGCCGGAAGAGGACTTCGAAAAAAAAGCGCAGGCTGCTGGCCTTCAGGGAACTGTGACTAGTTCCCCGGTGGAAGGCGCCTTCATTTCGCTCTCTATCGTGGAAGAGTCGCTCGATGGCAGCGACATCTTCACAATCTCTAATGATCGCCTGGTCGATATGCCCTCGATAGCTGATTGTCCTGATTGTGGACATGGAAACGGATCGGTGGCAAGGCAAGAAAGCTGCCTGCTGTGCCTGTCCTGCGGTTATACTATTTGCTGAGCGGTTACGCCTTGGGTTGAGCCGCCACTCCAAAAACTGCACGGGATGAGGGTTAAGGTCATGTCTATCCTCGTTGATCATGAGATCAAACAAGAAGTAGCCGAAGGCAAGCTCATTATTGAGCCTTACCTTGAATCGATGATTCAGCCCAATTCTTATGATGTGCGGCTTTCAGACAAGTTTTCCTGGCATGAAGCTGGCGAGCATGTCATCGACCCATATGATTCCGAAACAGTTTTGAAAGGCTTAGTGCACGTCACTGATGACGATATCGTCATCAAGCCAAGCCAATTTATTCTCGGCGCTACTCTGGAAGCCTTCTGTTTGCCAGACGACATTGTCGGTCAACTGACAGGCAAATCGAGCCTTGCTCGTTTGGGAGTGATGGTTCACGTCACAGCCGGCTTTATAGATGCTGGTTTCAGCCATCCTGCTGCTCAAATTACTCTCGAAATCGTCAATGTCGGCAATCGTCCTGTTCGTTTGCATGCCGGTATGTCGATTGCGCAGATGGTATTCACCAGAACAGCGGTTTGCGAAACACCGTATCACCGCAAGCCAAATGCGAAATACAACGGTCAACCTGCGGCCGCTCATAGTCGTTATTACCTTAATAACACCATCGCTTAAATCAAAATCGTTTCAGTCAAAACAAAAATCGCATAATTAATGTGAGAATTTTTTGGCGCCCAAGCACGTCAAAAAGGCGTTTTTCCTGCGGGTGCGCGGTCGCGCGTCGTTTGTGAGTGAATGTTAACATGCATTGGGGGAATCCTCCCATCAGCCAGGGGAATACACGAATTGTTTCGCGTGTGAGCCCCCTCTAATATGTTTGCATGCACACAAAGGGTCGAGCCGAGTCGCCCTTCATCCCAAAATCAGTAGCATTGGAATTTCTGGAGGAAGTCGCACATGGGCGGCGGGCTTGAATACAACAAATACGAATTGCAACCGAACGCGGATGAAGAGAATAAGACCGCTAAGATAGATGCGAGCGAATATCAACGCTCCCAATATCTACCGGGTACCGTAGAGAAACCTTATGGCAATGGCAACACTGCTGGACGCGCCACCTATGGTGGAGATGTCGCAAACAATTTCCCTGTCCGCGAAACGCCAAAAGAACCACCAGCCAACACTGGTGCCTGGAGAGCTCGTTACGGTCAGGATGCAGGTACAGCCTTCAAACCTGGTGAACAGGTGGTGCAGGCGCAAAATCCTAACCCGAACGGTGGCAGGGCCACGTACGGTGGCGATGTAGGTACAACTTTCCAACCTGGAAATGGACAAACGCAGCAACCAGGCAACGGTCAATGGCGTAAGCCCTACGGCGCAGATGCACCACTTGTTGGCGTTCAGCCTGTAGAGAGACCGGTCGTCCCACAACAACCAGTTCAAGGCAATGGTGGCGAAATCGATCCATTGACCGGTAAACCACTTCCTCCACGCCGTCAAGGCAACGGTGCTGATTGGAATGCTCCAGCCAATGTCCCGGGGCAGCAAACTCCACCAGGAGACGGACGGGCACCGCAGTCAAATATTTCTCAGCAACGGAAAATTGTTGATGAGGCACTCGATTACAACACAGTCGGCTTCAATGGCAATCTCGTTGCTGGCGGTATAGGCGGTCTTCTCGGTCGTCATACTGTGCCTTGGGCTATGGATAAATTTACAGGCACAGTCACGCTCGATCCAAAAGTTGCACCGCAAGGCTGGAGAGAGAATGTTGCTCGCTACTGGCAAGACAATCATAATCCAAATACATGGAACAGACCCGAACTCGAATTTGCCAAAGGCAAAATCGACGGCGCAGGCGGATTGGCAAGCAAGATGGCTGAATTCAGCCAACCGGCCCAAGAAGCTTTGCGCGTCAGCTCTTCACGTCTCAGCGTGCTCAGTGACCTAACCGTAGCGACTGATGCAGCCGCTCGTGAAGCACTGATCTCTCGGGCTGCAACAGCAACTGACTCAATCAGCGGGAAGGCGATATTCAGCGCTGACGAATTAAAGTTGATGGACGAATTCAAGACTGCCGGAAAAATGCCTGATGCCCTGAAATCTCTTGCGGAGACAACTGCCGCAGAAAATAGCCATCTAGCAGCTCGCGCTAAGAGTTTCGCTCAACTTGCAGATCAAAATATTCCGATTAATGCCAGATCAGTCGATGTTCCGTCGCGTGCCGCAGCCGCTGTTGATGCCCTCGACAACCATGCTGCTCGTGTCAATGCTGGAAAACCACTATTTACTCCAGCAGAAGTTGCTGCATTGAAAGAATATGAAGTCGCAGCGAAGAGCGCCACTCTTGGAGCGGCAGAACTTTCAGCTGTCGGTAAAGCAAAGGAATTTGCAGGAAAATATGGCAGCAGCTTCTTGAAAGGTGCTGGTGTAGCCGGTTCTCTAATGATTGTTGACCATTACGCAGACAAGATGCTGTTTGGTAAATCTCACGGACATGGTGTTGGCGACAGTCTCAACTCTGTGCTAATTCCACTGGCGTTGTTCGCTGGGCCTAAAAAGACGGTGCCGATGATTGCTACCGGTGTTGGTGCTCTTGTTGTCGGCAAAATGGTTGGAAGTTCACTTGAAGAAGGCGAAAACGCTAAGTTCAGCCGCTATTTCCGTCAAGGTACAACTGAGTCGATTGCTCTGGCTGCTGAAGCGTTAGTCCCGATGAAAGGCGGTGGCATGCTTGGCGCAAATTGGAAGCGCGCTGGACTTATGGCCGCAACCTGGACTGCTTTCCGTGTCCAAAATGCGATTTTCGATTCTGCGCCTCCTTCCGAAACTAAGGATAAAGCTTGGGAGTTGCTTGGTGATGACGCCAAGAAACGCACTCAAGGCTCAATGAACGATGCAATTGACAAATTTGCATCCCTTGGAAAAGGCAATGAGTCGACAGGCATTTTCACATTTACGAATGTCTTCAAAGAAGGTCAAGGAAAAACAGTAGGAGCACGCGGCGAAGCTGCACTTCACGTCTACCGCACAGAATGGCTCACCAAGCCGACTAACCAGTTTGGAAGCCTGTTGGAAGGCCAACGTGGAGCAGCGATCCTGACTACTGCGTTTGCAGAATCCAGACTTGCGCACGGAACACATGTACCAACAATTAAAGATAGCCCGACATATTTGCTGGAAGGTAAAAACTTAGATCTTGGTGGTAAAGCCGCTAGAGACTTTATCATCGGTCGCATCAATGCCGAAAACGCCAAGAAGCAAGTTGAGCAAAATCTTGGAAAAGAAATAGCCGGTAAGAAAGTCGAGCAATCCGAAATTGCCGATCTAGATAGTGTCAAAAAGCGCATCGAACAATCCGAAGCAAAAATCTATGGCGAGCACGACATGACTGGCGCTGTTAAGGAGCTTGCAAGCTGGGGTCAAGGACTCAACGCAATCCATATGGGTAAGATTGAAGTTGATTTGCGCAACACAATTGCAGCCAACAAAGATTCGACTGATACTCGCTACAAAGCAAAATTGTTCCGTGATTTAGCAACCATCTATGTTGCAAATGCCTACTCCAAGCAAGACGGCGATCCTCAATCGGCTGCCAAATTACTTGGTGGAGATACGAATGCCGGACGCCAGGCTCTGGATATGACCGGTCAACCACGTGGCTATGATGGAGCATTCAATTGCTTGCAAATGGCTAGACAGCTCGATCCGAACAATCCTGACCTTGCACAATTGGAAGCGATTGCAAAATCCGTTAATGACAAGTTGCCAGCTGGCATCCAACGTCAGATGAATACCGGAAAACACAATCCACTGCAAATTCGTCAGTAGAAATTTGTAGCTAATTTGACTCTTTGAAGCTCTCGTGAAGAGTAGCTCATCTTAGACCTACACATTTCCGAATTGCTATAATTCACTGGAGTTCAACGTTTTCGCGTCAGCTGAAAGCGGTCTACCGGCGGTTATAGTTTCAATGCGACTTCCTTCTCGCAAAGCTTCGATGGTCATATCTGCGCTTGTCATTTTCTTATTGACTTGTGTTTTTTTGATTGACCGAATTTATATCCCGTATCTAGAAGATCAAAGTCGTCTGGTCACTGAGGAGTGGAAGAAAGAGCTCTTCAAAATTACTCAAATTGGGATTTTGAGAGCCAAAGGCACGAATGAAAATTCTATATTTGAAACAGATGGAATACAAGTTTCCGTCGATAAGAAAGGCAAGAAGC
>JACMKL010000308.1 GCA_014380105.1 Candidatus Melainabacteria bacterium | reverse complement strand
GCCCCGCGCCGATGATGATGGTGTCGTAGTGGGACTCTGTCATGAATGATTCCTTTTCTGATACTCAAATCAAGAAATTATACAGTGATTAGTGCAGGAACGATATGCTATACTTATACATTAGTAAATTGTATTGATATCAATACAAAACAGAATGTGGTTATAGGTGGAACAGTGACAACTACGGATATTGCCACTATCGGCCTTATTGTTGCGCTTATAGTTTTGTTTTTTGGAAATAATTTAGTCCAGCAATTGACTGGATCGTCTGTGTTTGAGTGGATTGGAAGATTTTTTAAGGGGATTGGGAATTTAGTTTCTCTCATAATCAGGCCACTTAATAAGTGGCGTTCTCGACGACTAGCCTTACCTTCTGATTCTGAAACCCCAGTTGTCATCAGTTTTGCGAGAAGTTTAGGGGCAATCGATGTGTTTCAGCCTCCTTTAACTCGAAATCTAATTGAAGCTAAGTCTTATGCAAAAGCACGCTTGAAGGCAGATATTAAAATTGAGGCTGCTTTTGATTTTTTGAATCAAAAAAGGAGGGCTGTTGGAAAATTTGAACACTATCCACATTTGCGTTATAGAATTATTAAACGGCCGCAACTTCAAGAAAAACACAGTAAACAGTTTTATGTAATTGATCTTGGTGAAATCGACTTTCAATATCTGGCTCTGCTTCAGGAGCCAGGAGTAGATTTAGCGACAAAAGAATATATAAAGCAAAAAATTGAAACGTCAGCGAAATCGTTGCCATCTAGTTTTCAAAGTCTTGACTCTCGGCTTAATTCAAGAAATGCTGGATTACTTGGCGTACAAATGGTTCTGATAACTTCGGACGATTACATTTTATTACGTCGACGAGGCATTCATGTTTTAGAGTGGAGTCAGGCTTGGGATGTTTCAGTTAGTGGTTATTCAGGTAATCGGGTATTTGAGAATGGAAAATTTGATATTGGAAACACTGTTGAATATGAGCTGGATGAAGAAATTAGAAAATTGCGTGGAGATCCAAGAGAAATATTCTTTACGGGATTACATTTGAGCGAGAGAAGCGGGACAACGGTTATGCTTGGCTATTGGAAAGTACAAGCAACAAGTGATGAGTTACGATCATATATTCATAAAAAGACTAACGATACGCCATTGGTCTTTGACACAAACATACTACCAAAAGAGAAGTTCGTTTGGGATTATAAGAATATGATTGTTGAATTTGATGGGCCTACTATTGCTAAGGCGCTCCCAAGAGCAGAAAAAACACTTTCGAAAAAGCCTTATTCATTTGTGGATGCTTCAATGGCAAGCTTGGTCTTGGCATTGGCAGCAAATGGCAAATCAACTGAAGGTTTATTAAACTAAGTTCGCCAAGATAAATTTCCTCTACAAAGTGCAACCAAGTATCTTGTTTTGATATAGAACTTCCAGTCAAGAAAAAAGCGGTTCTTCATCCAGCAACTATTCTTTACTCATCACTTTCCACCCTCTAATTCCCATCCTTCAAAATTTCCTTCGCCGCCAGCATCCCCGCCGCGCCCATCACGCCCCCGCCGGGATGCGCGCCTGCCGCGCCGAAGTAGTAGCCTTTGAGCGGGGTGCGGAAATCTGCCCATTGCGGCGTGGGACGCAGGAAAAAGATCTGGTGCAGCAACAGTTCGCCGTGGAAGATGTTGCCGCCTGTGATGCCCGCGATGGCTTCGATGTCCTTCGGCGTGATCACCTGCTTGCCGACGATCGCGCGGCGGATGTTCGGTGCGTAGCGTTCTATCGTCGAGATCACCGTTTCGCCGAACGCGTCGCGCTTTGCGTCGTCCCAGCCGCCTTCGATGTCGTAAGGCGCGTATTGC
>JACMKL010000307.1 GCA_014380105.1 Candidatus Melainabacteria bacterium | reverse complement strand
CGGATAATAAAACACCTCAGTTTAAAAGACGCGTGGGGCATTCCGAGCCCCATGAATCTGTTAGTGAATTAGAGTCTCATCTGGGGTATTGGCTGAGATACATATCCAATCATGTCTCGCACACTTTTCAAATGAAAGTTGAGGAGAGCGGTGTGACAGTCTCTGAATGGGTCATTATGCGGGAGATGTTTCGGATTGGCTACACGTCGTCAACCGAAATTGCACGGCACACAGGTCTCACAAAAAGCGCTGTATCCAAGCTGGTTTCTAGGCTGGAAGAAAAGGCTTTGCTAAGTCGGCTTCTAGCGGAAGAAGATCAACGTAACCACGTTTTGTCACTTACCAAAGAAGGCAAATTATTGGTTCCCTTGTTGGCTGACATGGCAGACCAAAACGATGCCGAATTTTTTGAATTTCTGACGGATATAGAAAAGGATAGTCTTCTGACACTTCTAAAGAAAATTGTTCGAGAAAAGCAATTAAAGCCTTTTGCGATAGACTGATCAAAAATTTTTTTTTGCCAATATACAGACGTTTTAGCCAATTCAAAAAGGTTTTTCCAAAATTTCCCTGATGTCCTCCTAAACTTTCCGCCCCACTCGTTAGGACCTATGTAAGAGCCAAACCCACGAGGGTCAATCAAATGAAAGCTGTTCTCCCAGTAATGATCGCAATCACTTTCATCGCATCAATTACTACTGCACAAGCTCAAGATTCTTCCGACAAAACAGCAGCAAGCAATTCAGCTCAGTCATCGGCTCAAGCTCAGTCGAATTTTTTCCCACGAGGCGGATGGGACGGCAACAATCTCCGCGTCTCAACCACACGCACTCACCTTTTGACCGCTACTCAGAAATAGGTTTATCGCCAATCGGCCTGGCAACGCTTGTTACTGGCTTTCCGTCTAATTTCATTTGTCGTAATTGATCTCGAATGGTTTCACAATCAGGACTCGACTTTTGTGGCTCCGGAAGTTCGTCCACTACGCTGACCGCTTTTTCCATCGTCGCTCGGCACTCGGTTATTTTGTTGAGACGCTTCAAGATTTCGGATAAATTAGCCAAACTAATTGCGTACGGAATGCTGGCACCATGCGTTGCTTGCTTCTCTACTGAAAGACAGTAATTAGCGCGGGCAGTATCGAGATCGTTTTGATCAATTTGAATAGTCGCCAGTTCTTCTAATGTTTCTGCGTAATTAGTGTCGGCTTCAATGCCGATTTTTTTATAGATACTAATACTTTCATCAAGCAGTATACATGCGTCTTTTGGACTACCGCCTGCGACTTGAATCTGCGCCATTGAACGCAAACCGGCAGCATATTCTCTGCTTTCTTCACCAAAAACACGTTTGCGAATATTGAGAGAATCCTGCGCATACTTCAGTGCTTTAGCAATTTCTTTCTGCTCAACAAGCACGTTTGCATAGTCTTCATAATACTGAGCCAGGTCCGGGTGCAAATCACCCAGTACACGTCTGCCTGTAATGACTGTTTCTGAAAGCAGCTGAATAGCCTGCTTTGGCTTGCCTGCCGTGTCGAGTGTGACTGCTAGATTTGCCATTGCGAAAAGTGTCTCGGGATGGTTTATGCCTAACTTGTTGCGGCGAATTTCCAGAGCATGTGATAGATGTGTGATGGCAGGCTCGAGTTGTCCTAGTTTATATTCGGCGCAGCCAAGATCGAGATATGAGTTTGCCGTATCAGGATGATTATCTCCCTGGGCTTCCAGGCGCAATCTCAGTCCTTCTCTCAAAATTGTCAGTGCCTGTTGATAGTCGCCTAACCAAAAATATAGAGCACCCAAATTATTTGTGGCGGTCGCAAATAAGGCATCACCTTTTTCCGACTTGCTTAAGACTGCCACTGCAGGCTCAAGTATCTTTAAGGCTTCATCGAATTTGCTTTGCTGTCTGAGCGCATTTGCCAAAACAACACTATGCATTGCACAAATTTCTTCACTGAGATTAGCTTGCTTAGCCATTGCTAGAGCTTTTCTTGCGCTCTCTTCAGATTGCACAAAGTTTCCAGCATTGTTGTTGAGTAATGCCAAATAATTGTATGCCGCTGAAAGACGCTTATTATCAATGTCCTGGCGTTTCTCCAAATTGGATACGCCCAATTCTGTCCATTTTCGCGCTGGTGTGTACTGACCTTCCAGGCGGAATACGTATCCCAGAAGTATGTACGACTCCGGCAAGTCGTCTCTATCTAGCTCACGCCTGATCGTAATGTCTTCTTTGAGCAACTCTTTTGCTTCAGTGAAATTGCAGGCGTCGGCGTAAAGAAGTGAAAGTTCGCGCACGACATTAGCAAGCTCGAGCTGGCGGGTTGGTTGCTCTTTTAGGCTGCGGCGCTGGGTTTCGAGATGCGTGATACGGTCAATGGACGTTTTGACAGTTTTGCCAATCTCATCATTAGAGTGGGCAGGTCCGCAAAAGAAGAACAAACCGCCGGAAAGGAGCAAGCTTGCGACCAAAAATTTGCTTCTGCAAGCCACTGGCGAACTTTCCTTGCGTCCCTGCCTAAAAACACCAGTTTATTTTACAGGACAGCTAGGCGAGATCTCACAACCGTTTGCGAGATGCTAACTAAGAAGAAGGGATGCCCAAATGAGCATCCCTCCCTGATTTTTGATTAAACCGTGAATTTATTTCATGTTCTCGATGAGAGCATCAGCAAATTCGCTGGTTTTGAGCTTGGTTGCGCCTGGCATCATCCGTTCGAAGTCGTAGGTGACTTTCTTCTGTTGGATGGTTGTAGACATTGCTTCTTGAATCAATGTGCTAGCTTCATTCCAGCCCATATACTCAAGCATCATGCCACCGGAGAGGATGACAGAACCTGGGTTGATGACGTCTTTGTCAGCATACTTCGGTGCAGTACCGTGAGTTGCTTCGAAGATTGCACATTCGTCGCCAATGTTGGCTCCTGGTGCGATTCCTAATCCACCGACCTGTGCTGCGCATGCGTCTGACAAGTAGTCGCCGTTCAAGTTGGTTGTGGCCAAGACTGAGTATTCATCAGGTCTAGTCAACACTTGTTGGAACATGGAGTCAGCGATTCTGTCGTTGAGAAGGATTTTGCCAGCTGGCATCTTTCCATCGAGGTCAGCCCAGAGCTTGTCTTCATTGATGATAGCGGCTTGGAATTCAGCTTGCTCAGCAGCTAGCTCGTAGCCCCAATCTCTGAATGCGCCTTCGGTGAATTTTTGGATGTTGCCTTTGTGGACGAGAGTCACACTCTTGCGCTTGTGGTCGATAGCGTATTGG
>JACMKL010000034.1 GCA_014380105.1 Candidatus Melainabacteria bacterium | reverse complement strand
TGGCGCGCCAACCGGTGACAAGGTCACGGGAGACTGAAAGCAAGACACCAACCATGGCGAGTGTGATGACGAGCGAGGTTCCGCCGTAACTAATAAACGGCAAGGTGATACCAGTAACAGGCAACAGTCCAACTGTCACCATTATATTTACTAATGCCTGGAGGCTAATTGAGCTGGTGATGCCGATCGCCAGGAAACGTCCGAACAGTGTGCGAGAGCGCAATGCAGTCCTGAAGCCAAAATAGCCAAGCAATATGAATAGCGTGATTAAAACAGTGCATCCAATCAAACCAAACTCTTCAGCGATGACGGCAAAGATAAAGTCGGCGTGCTGAACCGGCAGGTAGAATAGCTTCTGCAATGACCGTCCGAAGCCAACTCCAAGTAAGCCACCGGAGCCTATCGCGAGCTGCGCTTGAATGGAATTCCAGCCTTCTTTCTGAGGATATTTATAGGGATCAAGCCAGCTCATGATGCGAGCCATTTGATAAGGAGTTTTTTGCACATGGTGATACATGTAAGCAAAAGCGCCGCCGCCAGCCAACAAAATCAACATGGAGTTGAGACCACCGGCGAATAACAATGCCACCAACCCGCCTGTGATCATCATCGCAGTGCCCAAGTCAGGCTGTTTCACCACCACAGTTGCCATCGCAAGTGCAACAAGAATACGCAATAGAACTTGTCTGTGCCACCAGAAATATTTTGATAGCCCGGAAGAAATCAGAAGAATAGTGGCGATTTTGCAAAATTCTGAAGGCTGAAATTGCAGTGGTCCGAGCATCAACCAGCGGCTCGAGCCCTTTGCCGTAACTGAAATTCCCGGCACCATCGTCAAACAAAGTAAAAATAACGAACCAATAGCTACTGGCCATGCCCATTTTTTAAGTTTGCGGTAATCATAACGACTGATTGCAAACATGGCGAACAAACCAATTACGCATGCGATTGCTTGACGGCGTAAATAGTATGTGGCGTCCTGATAGCTGGAAAGCGCTTCGGGAGCCGATGCGCTGAAAACTGCCATGAGACCGAACCCGCACAGCGAGCACACTAAAGTGATCAGCGCTTTGTCAGGCAACCCACGAAATTCGGGGCTTTCCTTTGGCGTCTGAGCAACATTTAGAGAGCGTCCGTTAGCTTTAGACTGACGGCGCCATCTTGTTGAGTCTTGCGCGGACAATATCTTTGAAGACACGGCCTCTATTCTCAAAGTCTTTGAACATATCGAAGCTGGCACAAGCTGGCGAGAGCACAACAGGTCCTAACTTCAATTTCCCACCTAAATCGACAGCCTCTTCGAGGCTAGCAACTACATGAACGTCGTTAAATCCTCCCTCTCTTAACGCGTTTTCAAATCGCTCCTTGGCTTCACCTAAGAGGATAACAGCAGCGACATGGTTTCTAATAGCATCAACAAATTCATCAAGCGAAGTGCTCTTGTCTCTGCCGCCTGCAATCAGAACGATTTTCTTGCCTGGGAAGGACTGAAGCGCCTTTATGGCTGATTCCGGATTAGTCGCCTTAGAATCGTTGTAATAAGCAATCTCATCGATTGTGTCTACGTACTCTAAGCGATGCTCCAAACCCTTGAACTGTTTAATGTAGGTCTCGATCTCGGTGGGCTCAACGTTCAGCACAGCCGCGCAAGAAATGGCAGCGAGAGCATTCTCGATATTGTGTTGACCCAGAATCTGTAATTCATCAACGTGACAGACCACGCGGTTTTTGGCGCGGATGCGGTACGAGAGGAAATCACCACTCATAAAAGCGCCCTGGACCATGTGGTCTAAAGACTGCATGGCGCTGAAAGGAAACACCTCGGAGCGAGTAATCTGCCCGCGCACAATCGGGTCGTCCATATTAAGAACGGCATAATCATCGGCTTGCTGGTTGGCGAACAGTTTGAATTTGGCTAATTTGTAATTTTCGAACCCTTGATGCCAGTCCACGTGGTCAGGGGTGAGATTGAGCCAGACACCCACTTTCGGCTTGAAATTATATGTATATTCGAGCTGGTAGGAAGAAACTTCAGCAATCAGAAAATCAGGCTTGCGGTCCAGCTGGCTGAGGATAGGCACGCCGATATTGCCGCATGCCGGCGCCACTCTGCCACCGCTTTCCAAAATGAAACTAAGCAATGCTGATGTGGTCGACTTACCGTTAGTGCCAGTGATAGCCACTATCGGTGTTTTGGTCTCACGGAAAGCAAGCTCTATATCCGAAACTACTTCTTTGCCGGAATCGCGTGCTTTGCGTATGACGTCGCTGTGCGGAGGAATTCCAGGAGATGTAAGAACGAAAGACCCGAATGCCAGCGCGTCATCAGTGTGACCGCCGAATTCAACCTTCGCCCCGAGCGCTTCGACTTCCTTCGCCTGAGCTTCGCTTTCAGGGCTGGCTTTAGCAGAATCGGAAACGTAGATTTTGGCACCACGGGACGCCAAATAGTGAGCCGCCGCGACACCACTTTTGCCGAGACCCAATATGGTTACTTTTTTGTCTTTCCACTCAGTCACGCCGCCATTATATAAGGCCGCGCGACGAGTTGAAAGAACGAAGTTTGCTTAAAGGCCGATTTAGAAGCGTCTTTGAGTACCAGGACGTGCTTGCCCTTTGCCCTTCTGCTCTAGTTTGTAGGCTTTTTCATCAAGGCTAGTTATTTTCTTTTGGAGCTTTTCTAATTCCTTTGGAGGAATGGATGGAGCCAGCGCTATATACGCTTTATATTGAGTCGATGACTGCTTAATGTCTTCGACCACTGGCGGCGTCAAATGCTCAAGCGCAATGGCGTATCCGAGGTGAGCATCTGCCACTTTTGGATTTTCATATATCGCGATTTTGTATTTGTCGATTGCAGAAGCCATTTGTTTACGGCGAGCCAAATCATCAGCAAGAGTCAGATCTTGTCTTGCAACGTCTTTAGCCTTGTTAACCATATCCATGCCGCGCTTTGACCTTTCTTCAGAACCAGGAAAGGCAGCCGCTTTTTTGTAGGCGGCTTCTGCATTCGGAATATCCTTGATCATCAAAGCCAGGTCGGCGACAGCAAAAGTTTGCTTGGCGTCGGACGAAGAAGAGATAACCATATTCATCTGTTCATCAGCTTCTTTGTACTTGTTTTGAGCCAAGCAGGCTTCAGCGTATGCGACACGTTCGCCATTGCTTGTTGGTGTGCCGATGCTCTTCAAATCGACAGTTTCGCCGGACAGCGAACGCAATTTCGCTTCTGCCAATCTCAATTCCATATCGTTTGGATTGAGACGCACAGCTTGTTCCAGCATACGCTTGGCTGATTCATATTCGTTGGAGACGAAAAATGCTCCAGTCGCTTCTTTATTAGCTTTGAGGTAATAAGCGCGTGTGATGCCTTTGGCAGCGACGGCATTCTGTGGATTGGCGTCCATGATTGTCTTATATTCTTTGATTGAATCATCGAGTTTTTCAAGTTTCAAACTTTGATCGGCAACTCTCAAACGCAAGTCCATGTTGTTTGGCATCATCTCCAAACCGGATCTCAATTCAGAAATTGAGTGTTCAATGTCGCCGCGAGCTTCGCGAATGTCAGCGATGCCGAGGTAAGCTTCTGGATTTTCAGGCTTGATGCGGATGCACTCCTGGTATTCCTTGACACCAGCGACAGTATTACCCTGAGCTGAGTAAATCTTCGCCATCGACAAGTGAACTGGAGCGCTATTGCGATATTGGTAGAGCGATGTATTGAGTTCTTTCAGACCTTCATCAAGCAAGTTCTGACGTCTGTAAGCTTCACCAAGTCCGTAGTGAGCTGTCGAGTTTCCGGAATTGTTAGCAATTGCTTCCTTGAAGGATTGAATAGCACCGGTTACGTCATCTTTTTGTAATTGCGCAATACCAAGCCCAGAAAATGCTTCCGAAAACTTAGGATCGATATGTGTGGCTTCTTGGAATTCCTTAATTGAATCGTCGACACGGCCTTGTTCTTTATAAATCATGCCGAGTGAATAGTGAGCTTCAGGCATACCAGGATCGATGTTCAAGCCTTGCTTAACTTCAGCTTCGGCTTGTTTCAACATTGCTTCTTTATTTTTGATCACTGTTTGTGAGGAAGAAGAAAGACGATTGAAGATTACCATCGCTTTTCCGGCGTGCGCCATGGCATTGTGTGGATCCATGGTAAGCGCTTTTGAGAATTGATCGTCAGCGGCGTCGAGCTTATATTGTTTAGCTAGAGCCATACCAAAACCAACGGTGGCAGGGACGCTCTTCGGATTTTTGCTTTGAACGGCACGGTAAAGATCGGCTGCATCGCCGAATTTTCCATTGAGCATGAGCTCGTCAGCCATCACAACTTCGCGCTCGATTTTGATCTTGATCAATTTCTTCTGGGCGGCTTCAGCTGAAGGTACTGCCATTCCAATTGAAACTGTTCCTGCAACGGCTAAACACAAAGCCACCAGTGTCGTTCTATTTTGCATAACTCCTCACTCACATATCTAATGGATAACGAAAACTTTGAAATTGGTCGTTAGAAACGACGTTTGACTCCGCTTCTGCCAGAACCTTCTTTTTGATCGAGCTTAAAGGCTTTCTCGTCCAGCTTGGAAATTTTGTCATTGAGCTTTTTGACTTCCTTTTCAGGGAGACTTGGCTCGAGAGCCATGTAAGCTTTAAATTGGCTTGATGATAAACGCAGTTGTGGTCCGGTTTCTGGTCTGTCCTTTTCGAGACAGATTGCATATGCTAGATGCGCGTCTGACACTTTTGGATTTTGATAGCAAGCAGAGCGATATTTATCGATTGCACTTTTAGTCTGGCCGCGTTTCGCCAAGTCATCGGCAAGAGTTAAATCCTGACGAGCAACATCTTTTTGTTTGGCAATCAAATCCATTCCGCGTTTGGCACGTTCGGCACCACCAGGGAATGCGCCCGCTTTTCTGTAAGCAGCTTCTGCGCTCGGCAAGTCTTTGATCATCAGTGCCAGATCGGCGACGGCAAATGTGCCTTTTGCGGTGGTCGTATGAGCGATGACCTGACTCATCTGCTCATCTGCTTCTCTAAATTTGTTTTGTGCCAAACATGCTTCCGCATAAGCGATGCGCTCGCCGTCATTAGTTGGCGTGCCTAGCGTGGTGAGGTCAACAGTTTCGCCCGAGAGAGAACGCAATTTAGCCTGGGCTAGACGCAATTCCATGTCGTTTGGATTTAG
>JACMKL010000306.1 GCA_014380105.1 Candidatus Melainabacteria bacterium | reverse complement strand
CGGTCGCCTTCTTTGCGAACAATCAACGAAATCTTGGCGTGAACTTTTAGACCCAGTAGACCATAAACAACGTGAACGCCTTGACGTTCCATTGCCTTCGCCCATTCAATATTACTCTTCTCGTCGAAGCGAGCTTTCAATTCCACAAGTACAGCGACTTGTTTACCTTTCTCAGGTGCGCGCAATAGAGCATCTACAATCGGAGAATTGTTGCCTACTCGATACAGCGTTATTTTCATCGCCTGTACATTGGGATCACGCACAGATTGAGTCAGGAAATTCACAACCGGCTGGAAAGAATCGTAAGGGTGATGCACCAGTACATCACGACGTTTGAGCACGCTAAATAGATCTTCTTCTTGCGAATCAGGATTTAGTGCAGCAGGAATTGCCGGCAAGAACGATGGATATTTCAAATCAGGACGGTCAAGCACACAAATGTGCTTGAGCATGCTCAATGGCAAACGACCTTCCACCCAATAAATATCGGCAGGTTCGATCTCTAGATTCTCAACTAAAATTTCAAGGACACGATTGGGAATTCCGGGATTCACTTCCAGACGAACGACGTCTCCGAATCTTCGTTGTCTAATACTTTCTTCGGTTGTCTCAAGTAAGTCGCCCGCTTCCCATTCTTGAATTTCCATTTCCGCGTCGCGCGTGACGTGGAAAGGATGTGATTCGACTATTTCCATTCCAGGAAATAGGAAATCGAGGTGAGCGCTAATTAAATCATCGAGCCAGATGAATGTTTGCGTACGAGTGACTTGAAAATTTCTTCTCGATAGTGGCGATGCCGGATCGTCGACGCGAATAAGTTGCGGCAAACTGTCAGGTACTTTCACCCGTGCAAAACGTTCCTCTCCCAAATTATCCTTAATCAGTACAGCAAGGTTGAGACTGAGGTTGGAGATATGCGGAAATGGGTGACCAGGGTCATAACCCAGCGGAGTCAAAATCGGGAAAATATTTTGATGGAAATATTCACGAATTTTGGCTTTCTGGCCTTCGTTGAGCTCTGAATATTGAAGAATACTGACGCCAGTTTCGAGTAACTGAGGTGAAATTTCGTTTTTGTAGTAGCGGTGAGCTCGCTGCAGCAAGGCAGCTACTTCAAAACGAATTGTCTTGAGTTGGTCGCCTGGAGATAGCCCGTCAATGCCAACGGCTGTGTTTCCGGCTTCGACCTGACGCTTCAGGCCAGCCACCCGGACCATAAAAAATTCGTCGAGATTGGATCCCACAATAGAAAGGAAGCGCACCCGCTCCAGCAAAGGATTGCTCTGATCCTTAGCCTCTTCCAAAACTCGTCCCTGGAAAGACAGGAGGCTCAACTCGCGATTGACAAACAGCTTCGGGTCGTCAAGCGACGGAAACGGAGCCGGTAATTCGAGTTCTGGATACATGCCACTTGCCAAGGAAGTGGACGAAGTCGAGTCGACTTCGGTATGGTTTGGTAACTTTTCTGCCGTCATATCTAAATTGTAGAGGATGAACACCCGCGACGTTACTCGGAGCTTGACTTTCTTTGCCATTCGCAAAGAAAACGCCCCCACAAATCCGCGGACCCTGATTCTAGCGCTGCTTCAGTTCTCTTTGCTGGATCCTGTACTCAAACGGCTCCTCGGCTGGCTTCACCAACATTTGTGCACGAGCTTTAGTTACCTCAACCAGACGCGCATTCGGCAAATCAGTGGATTGAACCTTCTCAATTGCCTGATCTCGACCCTTTCCGCCAGTCATATGCCGCTCTATCAGACGCTCAGTGAGTGTTTGCGGGTCAGCGCGCAAATACCAGCAGTCATCTAATAAGCCCGCTATTTGAGCCCATGGCTCATTTTCAAGCAGTAAATAATTGCCTTCCGTGATGATTATTTTGGTCTCAGGTGAGATGTAAATGCCATCTTCAATCGATGCTTCAATTTCCCGGTCAAATCGCGGCGCTTTTAGTATTTTTGGCGGGTCCTGCTTCGCTTCCTTCAGTTTTTGAATGTAGCCGGCCGCATCGAACGTGTCAGGAATGCCTTTCAGCTCGCGCAAACCGAGATTTTCAAGAACGTAATTGGCAAGATGAAAGCCGTCCAATGGGAGAATTTGGGCAATCGGGTTTTGCAGGTCGTTGGCATTCAAGCGATTTACAAGTAGTTCCGCCAGAGTAGATTTGCCAGACCCTGGACAACCGACAATTCCAATCACTATGCGACCTTTATTGGACCCATTTGCGAGCTTTTCATGTACCCGTTCAAGTAATTCTTTCAAGACATTCGTCCTCCGCCTGCATCGAATTATAGGGCTTGTAAGTCCTTTGCAGCTTCAACATCGACCCACTTGCGTGAAAAGTGGTATACAGGAAATACGGCGGTATTCCTGAAGCTTCTATGCTCAGGATTTTGGTTTTTAAAAGGTTAGAGGTGGCTCACGAGTGGAGTCCCAGACGGAAAATTCAGGGCAAGAAGTTCTTGGTTCGCTTGGATGGTTGGTTGATCGCACCAATCAGCAGGTGCTTGGCACCATTTGGCTGGCTGATAATTCGCAAGCCATCTCGTGCGCGCACCTTGTAGTACCCTATTCAACCTTTCCGGAAGCTCTACAAGTTTCTTTTCCCGCCACTGGAATCGCATGTGGTGTCAAGGACATGGAATTCCATCCGGACTTTGACCGTTGGATGGCAAAACGGATTGTCGGTCAGTCAGGAATGGTGCCTTCCTACGATCTGATTTCTCAGCATCAGAATGTGGTTGCTCTCAAACTCACCAATGTTTTAAAACCGCTTGATCGCGACTTGATGGCCCGAGTCAATGCCGCTCTGATACTACCGGTGCCATCACAAGAAAATACTCTTGTATCCGGTCAAGCGGGACGAATCGAATTGACTTCGGTGTTGCAAACTCTTGTTAATGCGCGCAACTACGGCACTTTAGTTTTGACGAATGATCGTAATCAAACAGTAGCCCGTATGTTTTTAGAAGACGGCAAACTAACGCATGCTCAATTTCGGAACTCACGAAACGAAGACGCCATCTACAGACTAATTACTTCTGAAATCGAGCGTTTTCCATTTCATTTCTTACCGCAATCAGAAGCGAGTTGGTGCAACTTTCCGCCGATGGTCAAAAGCACCACGTTTTTGCTCATGGAAGCATATCGTCGCATGGAAGAACAGTCTCAATTGGTACAACAATTGGGTGGGTTAAACGCTGTGGCTGTGCGGGTTACCGAACAGTTAAATTTCGATTTATTACCTGAAGAATGGCGTCCGCTTTCAGCTTACATCTGGAACTGCATTAATCCGGAAATGTCGCTTGGTTCGCTGACGCGTTCACTGAGCCTGGATGGCTACAGTGTACTAGGTTCGGTTCAGACACTTTTATCCAGCGGACAGATCGCAATAGAGCAAAGAGAGGCAGCATTAGCCAGCAGCTCGTTGCCTCTCGTCATGTCGGTAGAGTCTCATCTCACCAATGGTGACGATGTTTATGCGCTCGGTATCGACCCATATTCTTATCAACCAGTATTAATGCGAGCCTACATCATAGAAGAATTTTGGCAGGGACTGGAACACCACATGGTGTCGTCGGCGTCACTACCGCTCGAATTGGCGGGCGCACCACTTGTGAAAGACGGCGCAGTCGTAGGCATTCATTGTGGTCCGCTGGTTCAAGAATTTGGAGTGTATGGAGACGGCTTTGAGCCGCAGCTATTTATTTCAGTTGCATCAGCCTTTACTTGTCTAGGCTTACACCTACCGAAGCCTGGTCTTTCAGGTGCTTTCCCTGCGGTGCCAGATTCAGATGTTACTTTTGCCACAGAATCTTCGACCGCACTAAGCGCTGTCAACGCTGCAAGTTCAGCTAAAGTTGCACAATCAAACAGCAACCCGGACATGAGAGCGACTGGATCGTCCGATTCACATTCGACAATGCGCTCGAAATCAAGTATGGAGACGCGGGAAATTTCCGCACCGCTTCAGAAGTTTTCATCACTCTTCGGTTCTATAAAAGGCGCAGTCGATAATTTCAAAAAAGTGCCACCCCCACCAGCGGGTCAATTTTTGCAAGCGCAAATGTTACGACAGACAATTTCGTCAAATAAATTTGCTAAGACACCAGACAAGACCGAGTTTATGACCGGCGACTTTGTAAAGTTCGAAGTGAAAACATTTGAAGAATGCTACATATACATGGTCGCAAAGCCATCAACATCGCAACCGCCAAAGCTGCTTTTTCCTTACACTTATGATGAAGATCAAAAAATTGAAAAAGGAATATCGATCACACTTCCTGAGAGAGTCACTGACAGAACAAGCGGAAATCATTCCGGTTCAGGAAAACATGCCACTGCCGGAGTCTTTATCCCTGCTTCTCCCGGAAAAGAAGATGTCTATTTGATAGCTTCTAGAAAGCCATTGTTTGAAGCTTTTACCATGCCGAATGCAGAACAGATAATCGCTGACAATCTAGAAGAATGCTGTCGTGATGTGCCGCATGCCAGTGCGATCACACTTGCAGTCGGAGTGATCATCATGGGAGTCGAAGGTGACTTACAAGCCATTGATACATCGCAAAGAGTCAATATTTTGTGTATGAGAATGTCTCACACCAGATAGTTTTTGATATCGAATTTGACAGCTGGAATTTTTTTTCGCTTTCGTTTTCCGCTGCTGCGACGTTTTCGTTTGGGGACGCCATCGCGCCAATTTTCTCTGCCCTTAAGAGTGTCACGGACAATCTCTTTCAGGTCCGCAAGTTCAAGATTTTCGGCTAGCGTCTTCCAGAGTATGCTGCGCTTACTGCTCCACAATCCAGCTGACAATTTGCGCGCAGAGAGGACCTTAAGGGCCTCTTCACGCCACAATAACTGGCAAATAGCATATGCATCAACATCCGGATTTAACCGCGGAGTCCAAATTTCTTCAACGTATGGAACACCGTTTCTGACCCCAGCAAGTATCAACCCCCACCAGGGTGGAACAACTTTTAGAGCTTGTTCTACGTGATGTTCGTCAGCAACCAGGGTGAGTTTATCAAAAACTTGGTTGTAGGCAGCTTGCTGCGATGCCAGACGCATGAGAGTGTCTTCAGCGCTCTTGATTTCGTAGCCATGTAGATGCCCGTTGACGACAGCCACATCGATACGAAACTTACCTTCAAAAATGCCCAGTTCATCGATCACTCTTGATGATGGATCCAGTGTGCAAATCCGCTTCATCTCTACTTCGTGTAATATTTTACGAATATCAGCGTCGTGCATTCAAGGCTCGCAAGTGCCACCAGATAAGGTGAGTTTAGCACCACCATCTCGTGTTTCACATATAAACTTTCAAAACTCAAAGATCCGGGTATAGGTATGATGGCGCACTTTAAGCGCTTAAAGAGTACGGGATGCCCTTTGAGGCTCTAATGGCAGACGAGATAAACCTTTCGAATGACTTTCCGGATTCTACTTTGGAGGCTAGCGGCTCCAGGGCGGATGAACTTGGGGGCGCCTTAGAACTGTCTAGCGGGCAATTAGTCCAAGACCGTTATCGCGTCATAAATGAAATTGGACGTGGCGGCATGGGCGTGGTCTACAAAGTCGAACAAGTTACACTTGGTCGCAATATGGCCCTTAAAACCATTGATGCCAAAGACATAAAAGACCTTACCTGGCGCCGCTTTCAACAGGAAGCGCGGGCAACCAGTCTCCTTGATCATCCGAATCTAATTACGGTGCATGATTGCGGATTGCTGGAAGGCAAACATCCATTTTT
>JACMKL010000305.1 GCA_014380105.1 Candidatus Melainabacteria bacterium | reverse complement strand
CACCAAAGGACAGAGTCACGACTTCAGATAACAGGATACCCTGTTACTGACCCCAGGCTTTCAGTAGATCCCGCGCGAATGAATCCTTGTAACCATTTGCTATTGCTTGCCGTATCCAGCGGGCACCGGTCTTTTGATCACCCTGTTTTTCACCAAAGGTATAGCCAGTCCAAAGCTGCGCCTCAGCCTTGTCTTGCATACTGATGCCCGCAAAAGCAAGTGCCTCAGAAAAAGCTTTTAGGGCGCCGCTTGGCTCGTCCGACTCCAGCAACAGGCGACCCAATCCAACCAAGGTCGCAGGAACCTCTAAGCGCTGTGGGTATCGCTCAAGAAACTCGCGGTACAAGCCCTCGGCCATTTCAAAATTCTTGAGCTTCCAGTGCGCCAAGTACGTGGCACTTGTGTAAATCCAATACTCAGGCCGGACCTTGAGTAAGCGCTGCCAGTAATTCAAAGCGTCGGAATCTTTTTGTTGCATGCCGCACCATTCCGCAGCTATACGAAGTGCTTCGGGATGATACGGATTTAGCCTGAGCGCACGAATTGCCGCGGGGCCCGCCGTATTCTTTTTTCCCGCCCACCACTCGTCCCATGCACCATGGGCCATAACATGTGCTTCCTTCATCTTGTCGCGGGGAATTGACTTTACGGCATTTTGATTCGCGACAACAGTCTGATCATCCAATTCCATCGGATACTTGGTGCTGAATTGAAATCGGGCCAAATCACCAATCACCGTGTTCCGAAAATGCCATCGAAAATAGTCCAGCTGGCCAGAACCCTTCCAAGCAGGAAATTGCCCACGCGCCTCGTTGGAGAATCCATGTGTCGTTTTTATCTCGTACATCGCTTCAATTTCATGAAAGAATTCGTGCATAAATGCGTTTGGGTAGTCGGACCACTCCCAGTTGATGGGCATGTTGATATGACCACGAAATGGCGTCTCAATCTGGAAAGGAACAAGGGGCAAAGCAAGGCCGCCACCGGTTGCCACATTCGCAAGTCCCTCCCCTTCCCAATACATAAAAATGCTTTCGTACTTTTTCGACAGCTCAAAATACAAATCACCGGGAATCGTTCCATCTTCTCGTTGAGCGGATAAGTAGTCGGGAACTCTGGTTGTGTGCCCACGAAACTCACCTTCATGCAGGGACGAGACGGTAGCATCGGTTTCGAAATGGTCAAAGCTCAGCTGAATTTTTCCCCCGGACCAGGCTTCAACCAAGCGATTCAACAGCTTCTCAAAAAACACAGATCGCTCTTTTTGTCTCTCTGTAATGTCTCGCACCGAAGTTCGCCGCACCCCGTCCGAAAAAACTTGATCCACCCTTGTCCGAGGCAAATAGACGCCCGCCACCCTATGAACTACGGAAGGCGGTGTCTTCCCAATCAGTGCCCAATCGCGGGCCGTTTGGCCAAGTACTGCAAAATCTATTTTCGGCAAACTATCTGCAAAATTTGGAAACCGCTGGGCAATGCCTTGCCCCTTTTTATACCAGTTTTGGGCTTCGCGGGCGTTTCCTTCCACCAAGGCCTTGTGGCCCATCGCCTGGAAAATTCGAACGGAAGCATTGGCGTACCACCAACTGCCGTCGGCTACTTTCCAGGAATCAGCCTTAGAAAGTACGGAGAGTGCGTCTTCAAACCGATCTCGCAGAATTAGGTACCATGCTGCCCTGGAGAGAGACTCTAAGGCGGCACTCATTTGTTGTTTTGAAGGAGCAAGTTTGACTTCTGTTGAAAAGAGTTCTAAATAAGAATCGAAGATTCGCTGGTTGTCCAGCTCGTCTGCGGCAGCAAAAACATGAAAGTAAAGGGAGGGGTCGTCCGCTCGTATATCGACAGCCTTTTGAAACCATGGCAGAGCCGCAGCAATGTCTTTCTTGTCGTCTCGGTAACCGCTGCCAATCCGCCAAAGGAGCCAAGTGTCAGCTTGCCTCAGCGTTGCCACTTTTTCCCAAACAGGAAGGGCTTCGGTGCGCTTGCCGGCCTGGTCCAATTCCGTAGCTTTTTGAGCCAGCGCTGCGGCGGCTTCCTGCGCAGCGGCAGGAATGCTTAATGAAAAAGTGACTACCAGAAGCACCAGTGAAAAAAACAACGCTCTGGCTTTACCTACAAGGTTTCTGGTATTCGAAATATCGACTTTCATTTCTCTCCTCCGCTTCCTGCAATTGTAAGAAACTTATTGGAGACTTTGCGTACCCTTGGACTGGTATTTTTCGATTGTAGGTCCGTATTGTTTCGCTTCCGCCAGCTCTTGGTCCTATAACTGGTTCAGCGCAATCTCGCCAGCAGCGGCGGGCATGGTAATGCCCCAGTTTTCCAGCACGCCGGGGTGAATTTCGCCAAGCACACCAACTACCAATCCTTTCACAACAATATCCGCTCGGCGACCAGGGATAAACCGGGAGTCGGCACTTTCGCGTAGGTCGTATGGAATGCTCAGGAAATGCAACAAAGCCTGCACTTGCGAATTGACGAGATTGAAATCGGCGCCAGATTGAACGCTCAGAAAACCAAGAGAGGAGTCGGTACGCGATAGGTAATTCTCGCCACTGTCCATCCGTGCGGTTTTGCCAACCTCAAAAATTTGGTGCGGATAGGGCGCGTTGCCAGATCCGGATTCGGCGTT
>JACMKL010000033.1 GCA_014380105.1 Candidatus Melainabacteria bacterium | reverse complement strand
ACGCGAAGGACGGGTGCATTATTTGAAACTTGCAGCAGACCCCATGTCGGAGGCCAATGATTGGTTGTCGACTTATCACAAATTTTGGAACACACAGCTCGATTCGTTTGAGCGGTATCTCGAAACACAAATTGACGGAGAGAGAAAAGAAGATGATGCAAACGAAAAATGATCTCAAAACAGTTGAGATCGCAAGAACTTTAAAGGCTCCGGTCGACAAAGTTTATAAGGCTTGGACCGAATCTGAACAAATGACCAGATGGCTAGGTTGTGTTGAAACAGGCACGGTAAAGGTTACGCAAAACCTTCACGTGGGTGGCGAATATCGTTTTGAAATTACCCTGCAAGATGGCAAAGAAGTCTTGATGTACGGTATCTATAAAGAAGTAGAAACCAATCGCAAATTAGTCTACACCTGGACTAACAACTCAGAACAATATCCAGCGAAAGACACAATTGTCACTGTCGAATTTATTGCCAAAGGCGATTTGACGGAACTCGTTCTGAAGCACGCAAACCTGACCGAGATTGCAGCTCAGGGACACACTTTCGGATGGTCCGCATCATTCGACAAATTCGAAAAACTATTTATCTAACGCGTGCTTTTCACAGTCGCGTCGCACCACACCGTTAGGGCTCCCGAAAGGGAGTCCCTTTTACTGTCGTGTTAACATCAATGTTTCTTAGAAAACAGAGATACACGAAAAGCGCAGAGAATGTTCATGAATTCAACTAAAACTACCGTAGCACCTGCTCTTAGAGCTTTGCTTGACCGCATCATTGACTACGCTGGAATTTATCCGCCTGCGTCTTTGCCACTTGCTACCGCGATAATAAACTATGACAACTATAAAAATAGTGATTTTGCCTGGATGCTGCGTTGGCTAGTTGTAGGCTCAAGCGAGTTGGAAAATGTGCCAGCGAATTTGGATGGACAACTTTCCGTGCTCGGCGAATCGCACAATTTACGCGCTGCTGCCATTGAAACTAAAAGTGTGATTGAGGCGACGACGCCAACCTATTGCGAGGTTGGGGTTTCTGAACTTGCTCAATTGGACCGGGTCCAACAGTCCGGGTGTTTCGCAAAAATTCGCGCTGGCAGCGTCAAGCCGGAAGGAATACCAAGTTGCTCTGAAGTGGCTGCTTTTATAAAAGCCTGCGCGGCGAAGAGACTAACTTTTAAGGCGACTGCGGGATTGCATCATCCGATCCGAGCAGAATACGCGCTTACCTATGCGGCAGACGCACCCCGCGCCACCATGCATGGATTTTTAAATGTACTAATGGCTTCTGCATTTGCCTGGCGTGGTGACGCTGATATTGACATTGAAGCAGTTATCGATGAAACCGATATTTCAGCATTCCGATTTGATGATCGTGCGCATTGGCGAAAACACTCGCTTTCCATTGCTGAGCTTGAGGCTGCCAGGGCTGATTTTGTGCATTCAATTGGCTCTTGTTCCTTTGAAGAACCAGTTGAAGAATTGCAAGCTCACGGATTTTTCAAATAAAAGTGCACACCCTTTATGGATGTGCACTTTCAGTTTCATCTCTCGAAAATCTAACTTGCAGCTCTTTTAGAGAGTTATTTAGCTTTCGTTTTCTTCTTTGCTGCGCCTGCCTTTGCGGTTGGCGCTTTCTTAGCTGTTGACTTTCTGGCTGGTTTTGCGGCTGCTCTAGCTGTTGCTTTTTTGGCAGCTGGCTTCTTAGCCGTCTTGGCTGTTGACGCCTTCTTAGTTGCCTTTGGAGCAAGCTTAGTAGGTTTTTTCACCGCTGCCTTTTTGGCAGTCGGTTTTTTCGCTGCTTTTGAAGCTGTAGCCTTCTTGGCTGTTTTTGCAGGTTTTTTAGGAGCCGCTTTTTTAACAGCTTTGGTTACTTTCGTCGCCGCTTTCTTAGTAGTTTTGACTGCTGCCTTCGTTGCTTTCGTCACTTTGGCTTTAGTGCTTGATACCGCTTTCTTTACGCTCTTAGAGGCTGACTTCGCAGTTGCCTTAACAGCTTTCTTTGGAGCTGCCTTCTTAGGAGCTGCTTTCTTTGTTGATTTTGCTGCGCCTGCTGATTTCTTAGCAGTCTTAGCGCCGGACTTAGCGGCACCTTTTGCTTTGGCTGTTGAAGCTTTGGCTTTGGTGCTAGCTTTCTTGGTTGATTTTTTGGCAGCCTTCTTAGGCGCTACAGCTTTTGCAGCTGCTTTTGCTTTTTCAACCAATTTCTTTGGCGTGTAAGCCTTTGCCACTCTTTTCACACGAGCTTTTGTCTTAGCTGGCAACATACTGTCTACAATTTTTTCTGCTTCTTCGGCAATATTCTCTGCCATTTCTTTGGCACTATCGGCCAAATTGTTCGGGCTGAGTTTTTTCACTAGTTCTTTTGCTTCGTCAGTAATATTTGCTGGACTAAATCTGTCGGCCAGACTCTTGATGCCATCCGACAAATTGTCCGGAGACATTTTTTCAGCCATATCCTTAGTACTGCTGGCGAGCTTGTCCGCCAGGTCTTTCACATTGTCCGCTAACGTATCCGTTTGCGTCTTGATCGACTCTGCGACGTTGTCGATCGTGTCATCATCCTTACCCATTTAACCTTTCCTCCCTGAGAGCCTTAAGTAAGACCGATGTAGGTTCGAATTTGTTTCAACAACGAGAATATCTTAATGATCAAATATGCGATCGTACGAAATTGGAATAAGTTTGCAGAAAATTTCGGTCAGAAATTCGAAACAGATTTTGGGTGGAGAAACTAGCGAACGGCAGTTAATTCCCGTTGTTTTTCACGAGCGGCTAAATGCTCGGGATGTTGCTCTGATGGAGCTTTTGAGGGTTGGAGGGAAGGCTTGAGCAGCCAGCCGAAGACAAGCAATGCAGCAAGCGCGCCGGCTATTTGACACCCGATGAATGCAGGAACATCAACAGGTCTAATACCGCAAATGGTGTCAGTGAAAATTCTTGAAATAGTTACAGCAGGATTTGCAAAACATGTCGATGAAGTGAACAGGATAGCTCCCATCACATACGTGCTGACAGCCTGAGGGACTGCGTCTGGCTTACCTTTCGAGGTTCCCAGAATGACGCCTATCAGTCCGAACGTCGCGATAAATTCAGAGAGCCATTGCCCACTGCCTGCTCTTTGAGTATTTGAAAACGATATGGCAGCGCCATCAAACATCAAGTTTGCAAGCATCACACCAACAATTGCTCCCAAAATTTGAACGCCTGCGTACGGCGCAACCCAGCCCCAGCGGAGCTCTCCGCGGATAGCAGAGACGAGTGTCACTACGGGGTTGAAATGTGCGGAAATCGAACCAAGCGTTTGAATCAGCGCGTATAAGACGCCGCCGGTTGCAACTGCTATACCGAACACGGTTACGGCGACATTGCCTGCATCTATTTTATGTAGAAGGATGCCGGAGCCAATTACTGTTGCCAGCAAGAAGGCAGTTCCTAAGCATTCCGCTACAAGGCTTCGCAAAAACATGTTGTCACACCCGATCTTCGGTGAGGGCACGAGGGGCTTCCATTAGCTGCAAATCATACAGCGAAACACTACCCATTTGAAAGGACTGTTTCCACTTGCAGTTTGAAAGTGGAATGTGTTATCGTCTAACCACTTGTGAATTGCAAGTGCCGTGGTTATATTCTCTCCTGTCCCTTGGATTTTAGAAATGTCTTCCCACAAATTGATTACAGAACCAAAGCTAGCCAAACCAGGTGCTGGTCTTCCTTTTGCCGAATGGGCCGTGGCGAAATACATAATGCTGCCGCGCTTGTTGAAAAATACCGATAAGGACAAAGCGCTTGATTCCTTTGCCCAAGAGTCAAAACAGATATTGACCATAGTAGGTCAACTTAGTTCTGAGAATCTGAGCAAGCGACGCCTAATACCCCGACTCCGTGGTCTAGAAGACAGTTCGCGTTATTGGTCTGTGGCAATGACCTTGCAACATCTGGTCATCGTTGGTGATTCAATGCGACAAGTTATCCTTCAACTGTCGAGTGGTATCAAACCACCAAAGCCGGTTCGTACTGCCGACGTAAAACCCGATAGCAGCCTGGATATAGAGAACATTCTGAAAGACTTTGAGCAGATGTCCGAGCAGTTTTTAAAAGAAACGGCTGCTGCCGACATCGAGGCTTTTCCCCAATTAATGCACGCGCATCCCTGGTTCGGTCCGCTTAATGCTCGTCAGTGGTTGATCTTCGCTGCACCGCATCAAAAAATACACCATAAGCAGATCGAAGTGATAATCGATCGGCTGTAGTGCCCTCAGACAGAATGCCACTGTCTTGCCAGGATTTTTATCCAAACTCTTGGTATATTCCTTAGTCCCTTTGCCCAGATGGGCTCGAATAAGAATTATGGGTTCGGTCATGCAAGGAATGACCACCAAGAATTGAGGGAAGGACCGCCGGATAAGGTTGCAATTGAATTATGAAACCCGCTCTAAAGCTTGTTCCTCGTTCGCCATGTGCGATTAGTAACGTACTGGACTGTTTAGGTGATAAGTGGTCATTGCTCATTGTTCGGGATCTGATTTTCTACGAAAAACATGAGTACAAGGAGTTTCTCGCAAGTCCAGAGTCGATAGCGACCAACATTCTGTCAGACCGGCTCAGGAAGCTATTGTCTTACGGTATCGTGGCAGAGTGCATTCATCCCGAAAGCAAGTCCAGGAAATTCTATTACCTTACAGAAAAAGGGAAAGGGCTCCTGCCTATATTGGTGGAAATGGTGATTTGGGCTGATCGTAATTTACCAGCATCGGAAATTATGAAGCCTGTCGCCACCGCTATTGAACGAAATCGGAAGAATTTTCTGGTCGAGATCATTTCTAAAACGACAGAGTGGGAAATGTTAAATCTACCCAAGACTAATAAAATGCAGCGTGCTCTCAAGAGTTGATCGAGTCAAACATTTCGGCAAGACGCAGTTAGATGCCGCGCCCCCTTTTAATTGCGCTCACTGTTGCCACGTCAAGCTTTTGTGGCTCAGGTAGCTTCGTCCCACCTATCTCAATGTCGAGTGCCAAACCTCCGCTGTAATAGCTGCGTCTTGGTTGCAGGCACATGGTTTTTCCGTCGCTGCCTCTGAATAGACTGTTAGCCCCTCCGGTCGGATCTAAAAGTGTCAGTCCAGTGCCGAGCCGTCCTTTTAAAACGCGACTGGCTATATTTTCATCTCCGCCATAGTCTGCAATTTCGCACCAGTTAAGCGGGTAACCAGCAAGCGGTTGACCGGCGTGTTTGCCACCAGACTGAATGCCTAATTTTTTCACGTTGTCGCGGAAAATTATGATTGGATTGGTATTGTGATTGGTGCTAGTGTCTACCGTCACAGATTCTTGAGCGTCAGAGGTCATGCCTCTAAAGAAAGGATCTTTGGCAATGACGCGTCTATTGATTTTGCCATTATTATTGAACTCGTATGCGTAAATATCATTCGGTCCAGATTGGAATGGCAGACTGAGCATTCCCAATATCGAACTTAATTTTGGACGTAGATGTCCATTCCTGAGCCAATAATAGAGGTGCTGTGCAAACTGTGCAGACGTGCCGTTGGTAACGTCCGAATCAGTTAGTTTCATACGCGCAGTCGGGTCGATTGGATAATCGCCTCCACGCGCTTCATAAGTATTGACCTGGTGATCGTGAAAATTTTCCGGCTTGAGAAAATCCTGCCATGATTGTAATCCAGCCACAGACCCGCCCGAAAAGCGGATTGTCATCAAGCCAGCCGGACCATTATCTGGCATTGTGAAAGGCTGACTGCAGGCGGCGACCCTTATTCTCTGAGGAGCTTCTAATCCCATGGGCATATTTCTGCGACTTGGGTTGGTACAGACGACGGTACATTCCACTTTCACAATTGAATTGATTTTATCAGCCCTTTCACTTCTAAAATCTGCTGTTTTTACCAGCGCTGAGGCTGTCCCTAAACCCGCGAAAGTAAACGGTTTTCCGTGAGCCGGCACGTCGACGAAGGACGAATAAAACCCGTTGGTGAAAGTTCCTTTTTTCAGATTTGCGAGTGCGAGTAGGTCAGGAATCGGAATTGTGGTGCGGGTTGGTGCAGCCAACCAACCGTTTTCAATTTCAACGGATTCTATTTCCAGGCCTGGAGGTAGATTTGCTTTTAAAAATTCTGTGACATCTTTGAGTGGCTCAATGCGCCTGCCGTAGATGTCGGTCATTGTGTCAGGCGTTTCTTTTTGAACAGCCTGCCTGAGAGCCGCATTTAAGTCATCGACTGTGGATTCTGATGATTCTCTGTCTTCTTCCACCAGTCTTTCTAATGTTGGATTAACCAGTTCGTGCGCGACAATGGCATTTTGTCTAATGGTGCCAACTAGAGTATTGATTCCAGTGACCGGTAATGGCTCTCCGTCCGGCGCACATGTTGCCTTTCCGTTCGGCGGAAAATTGCTGAGTGAAACATAACCGAAAGTGGAATCATCGATAAAGACTCTGGAAAGGTCGTTTGCTGCAAGTAGGGAAGCCGCTTCAACAGTGCTTTTGATACGACCCTGGTCGATACTGTAAAACCCTGTCTGACTCACAAAGATGACCAATGGCACCACAACAAATGCCACCGTAAGAATAATTATGATCAGCATACTGCCACGAGCATTCCGGATCGTTTGACGATCTTTTCTCATTTCCTTTCCCCTATATATCTTGTTCACTTTCCACCATCGGCAAGGTGCCACGGCATGCGTAACCATGGCACCAGCCTTTAGTCGTTATTTCGCTTAACTCCTGCAGTCCAATTAATTTTTTGGATTTTTTGGATTTTTCGGAGGTTTTGGTGGTTTCGGCTCCTTGGGTTGTTTCGGATTTTTGGGACCCTTGGGTGGATTCGGGTCTGTAGGTGGT
>JACMKL010000304.1 GCA_014380105.1 Candidatus Melainabacteria bacterium | reverse complement strand
GCATTATCCGAAAGGGCTGGAATTAAATTTTCGATTTCTTCAAGCAGCGCGCTCGGCGGATGAACCGGTGGACGAACCTTCATGGCATACTGCGGGTCGAAAGTTTCGCCAGTTATGGCGCCGGCGCCGGCAGCGGACACTGGCACAGGCTGCTGCACACCGTTGACGAGAGCAAGCGAATCACGCAGGCGCTCCAGTGATTGTTTCAATACAAGTGCGCGTTTGTAAGATTGTTCTGCCTCTTTTTCCAACCAGGCCTTGCGCGTTTTCTGCGTGGCCAGTTCACCTGACAGGTGGGCAAGGGCCCTTTGGCGAATGTCGAGTTCTTTTTGAATGTGCTCAAGCTCTTTCTGTTTCATCTCAATGCCGCGCTTTCTCAGCCAGATCATCAACATTAAAACGAGACAGAAGAATATGCAGCTCAACGTAATAAATAGATAGCCACGCTTGGAGCCGGACAATTCCCAAAATCCGGTTGTGGCGAAGTTGCTGAGATCGTCTATTAAGGTTGGTGGGAAAGAACGCAAATAATAGATGCGACCAAGAACTTGCCCCTGAGGCTTAGGATTGAGAGCAATTACCTTTTCAGCCCGTGGACCTTTATATTCATACGCAGGCTCCAGAGGTGGAGGGTTGGTGAGGACATCAAAAGGTTCAGCCTCTCGATTAAGGTCCTCAGGATTGACGCGAGTGTGCCAGGATTTGCGGCGATAAACTTTTTCGGTTTGATAGAGGATAGATGAGCCCGTTGGATCGGTAATGACCAGACCGAAAAGACCATATGTGGAGTCCAAAACTTTCTGAATCTGATCGTCGCGACCAGAGATAATTAGCTGCGACAGGCTTGACGGCAAAGTGTGGTGCAGAAGATTGAAGTCGACAGTCTGAACTCTTTGTACAGTGCCGGTCCAATAACTTTCATAAAACGCTCTGCACAAACTAAACCAGACAAACAATCCCACGATAAGCAAAGCAGGAATCCAGAATCGCTTCTTTAGCGATAAGACTATGTTATCGATTTCGATTCCAGAGATGCGGCTTAGCAATGCAATAACCTCAATACATTATTGGATATAACATTTGGTTCATTAAATGTATATACGTATATTCACTACGTACGGGCGCATTGGTCCCGCCCTGGCGGGTTTCAGACACCAGCACCGGTCGGTAACCGTTTGAAACACAGCGCCATTTTTATGGTGACTGGCATACAAGCAAGCGGGCAGTTCAAGCAACAGACGAAAAGCAACCCGAAATTTCGCCACCAAATACGGTGCTACTCACCATCCCTCGATTGTTGTAAATGTTTCGCCCCCAACACAAGTGATTGTGACTTTGTATCCTGCATTACAATTCAAAAAAAATGTTTGTTTTATCGATTTTTCGAGTTTAGTTTTGGAAGATTCGTGGGTATTAACTAAGAGTCAGAGGTTCGCTCGTGCCGGAGGAATTCAGTTAGAGCAAGCGTCTTCGACAATTAAACACAATCGGAGTTTCGACTCCTGTCCTTAAATGGGCGACATCCACCACACTGGTGAGGTTCCACGGAACCTGAGAATTTACTAGGCACCTTCGGGTGCCTAGTCTCGTTTTTGGCGCCACCACATGCGACACCACCCATCAATCAATTTTGGACTGTTTGTTCCAGACATTTTTGGGAGGTAGTCAAATTTGCTTCATCAAACACCTGATTGCAACGGAGCCGATGTCAAATGGTTCCACTGACGCAGTAAATAGGGTTAAACTGTTTGCGCACGGACATCCACGCACTTCAGCAGATGCCCTGCCGGTCCTGCACTGCCCTCGAGTATTTGAATGCTACTTTTCCTGTCCGTATTCCTGGCGTCTTATCTCTACCATGGTCTTGGCATCACTGTCGGATATCACAGGATCCTTTCCCATCGTGCAGTCAAGGTCCCTCGCCTGCTTGAATATTTCATCGTTTCTGGTGGGTACCTGTGCTTCGAAGGCTCACCAATAGCCTGGGTTGCCACTCATCGCGTCCACCATAAGTCGACAGACAAAGAGGGCGATCCCCACTCTCCTCGAAATGGATTCTGGCATTCTTTTGCGGGCTGGCTTTTTGCTCCAGATTTCAAAACTCCCAAAGAACAATTTCCGGTTGTTGTTCCGGATTTGTTGCGCGATCCTGTCTATCGCTCGCTCGACCCCGCCAACCCGAAAACTCAATGGCTTATCTGCCTGGGACTTTGCGTACTTTTCAGACTTTCAATTTTTCTCCTGCTCGGGCCAATTGCACTTTTAGCCAATGTTTTGGCTGCGGGCACCCTTTTCGTAGCAGCGTTTTTGGTTAATTCAGTCTGCCACCTCTCGCAATTCGGATATCGCACATTCGAGACCGCCGACCAGAGCCGCAATGTCTGGTGGGTTGGGCTTCTAGCGCTTGGCGAAGGCTGGCACAACAATCACCATGCCATGCCCCAATCGGCTCGGCACGGTCTCACCTGGAGAGAACCCGACGTTGCCTGGATGTCTATTTTGGTGATGAAACAGCTGGGTTTGGCAAAAGACATCCGGTTGCCTGCCAAAAAAATTCGCCCAGAAATAAGTGAGCGTCCAGAAGTCGACACTCTCCTGACCCACGACACAATTGCCGTCTAGGCTCACCGGTAGAGCGATTTAACCCCTTGATCGTATTCAACCATTAAAACTGGCACATTCAATTACTTCGAACTAAATTAAGATGCGCTGCCAATGGGCAGAATGCATATGTGTTTTACTTTAGAATCTTACAAATTGGACTGAGCGGGTAACAGTGATGACAAGTGAAGCGGGCGGTGTAAGACTGGGTGATTTGCTCACTCAAGCCGGTCTGTTGCGGCAGGAAGAGTTGCGGGAAGCGATGCAAATTGCAAAGCATCAGTCGCTACCCGTCGGTAGGGTTCTGATAATGTCGGGCTTCTTGTCCGACGGTCAATTGAGAGCCGCTGTTCAAGCTCAATCATTGCTCAAAGACGGCGTCATCGGTCTAGAGATTGTTTTAAAGGCACTTTCGCTCGTTGGCGGGGAAGAGATGGCGCTTGAAGAAGCTTTTCGCCAGCTCGGCTACGATGTGCAGCAAAGTCAGCCTACTAATAAGCTCGGTGAGTTATTAATTGAAAGTGGTCTGGTTACGAGAGAATTACTCGACCAGGCGCTACAACAATCTAATACCAGCGGTCTTCCTCTCGGTCGTATCTTGCTCCTGACAGGCACCGTTTTGGAACCATTACTTTCATCAGCACTGAATGCTCAAGTGCTTGTGAGAGATCACAAAATATCCAGAGAACAAGCCATACAAGGACTGCGCTCTGCCAAAGAAAGACAAATTACGCTCGAGCAATCGCTTTCTGAAAATGGTCTGCAATTGCCTTTGCACAACACTATTCGTTTAGGCGAATTGCTGATTATGGCGGGCATTATGTCCGACACGAATTTAATGGATTACGTCGAGCTCGGGCTCGTTTCCGAACAGCCTCTCGGTCAAATTTTGATTGCTCAAAGTGTAATCACAGAACATATTTTGTCTAATGCTCTCGAATTGCAGCGCATGGTTGCAAACGGCAGCTTGATTGCCCAACAAGCAGCCCTGGTGCTAAACACAGTAGCCACATCCACAATTACAATTCAGGATGTCCTAAAAGCACAAGAACCACAGCCGCAGCCAGCCATCGAGACTGTTCCGCTCTACCAACTTTTGCAATTAGCCGGACGCATTACTCCACAACAAATCGAAGAAGCAGTTCGCACCGGCACACGCGATGCTCAAATTATGGGTTTGATGCTCAACAAAATTGGCGCAATTGACGAGTTTCAAATGAGCGTGGCTCTCGCCTTGAATGATTTTATGGCGAAAGGAATTGTGAGCGTTGAGCAAGCGATTGTAGCTCTCAACTATTGCATCACACAGCAAACTTCGCTTGAAACAGCCTTCACTCAGATGGGCTGGTTCCTCAATCAACCATACGATAGCTACACGACTCGAAGTGGTGTCGGTACAGATGGTCTGGAAGTTTTGATTCCTGTTACTGATCCAGTTTATTCCCACGCACCCGTTGACCCGCATGCAACGGCTCAATTGCCACCAGTCACTCCCTCTGAATTGCACATGACACAGGAAGAATTCGACAGAGAGCAAGCTCAACAGACAGCTCCGCTTCCTCCAACAGCATCATTTACACAAGCAGAAACATCAGCTTATGCGCCGGCTCCGCCAGCTCAAATGCAGGCTGCTCCGGCTTCTCAGTCGCAGGAAGGTCCAGGCACGCCTCCAGATGGTTTCATGCCACCACCACCACCAGGTTACACTCCACTGCCCGCGGAAGAACCGGCTGCACAAGATGCTTCGACGCCGGCTCAAGCGCCTGCTGCGCCACAGCCACGGCAGTCATATGCCGATCCAGGCTTAGCTCAAACTC